>NZ_JBYCLG010000057.1:0-54455 GCF_057473785.1 Mycobacterium sp. TH-M103 | reverse complement strand
CGCGCAGCCTACTCGGTCCAGGCTAGAGTCGGCGCCATGCGCTTTGGGCTTTTCATCCCGCAAGGCTGGCGGATGGATCTGGTCGACATCGCACCCGACGAACACTGGCCGGTGATGCGCGATCTGGCCGCCTACGCCGACGGCGGCGCATGGGACTCGCTGTGGGTCTACGACCACTTCCACACCGTCCCGATGCCGACGGACGAGGCCACCCATGAGGCGTGGTCGCTGATGGCGGCCTACGCGGCCACCACGTCGCGGATCAAGCTGGGGCAGATGTGCACGGCGATGAGCTACCGCAACCCGGTGTATCTGGCCAAGGTGGCCGCCACGGCCGACATCATCTCCGGCGGCCGGATCCAGATGGGCATCGGCGGCGGCTGGTACGAACACGAGTGGCGGGCTTACGGCTACGGGTTCCCGTCGGCCGGGGTGCGGCTGGGCCGGCTGGACGAGGGCGTCCAGATCATGCGTTCGGCCTGGCGCGACGGCAAAGTCAGCTTCCAGGGCCGGCACTACCAGGTCGACGGTGCGATCGTCGCACCGAAGCCTTTGCAGGACAACGGGTTACCGCTGTGGATCGCCGGCGGGGGTGAGAAGGTGACGTTGCGCATCGCCGCGCAGTACGCCCGCTACACCAACTTCACGCCGGAGCCCGAGGCGTTCGCCCACAAGTCGGAGGTGCTGGCCGGGCACTGCCGCGAGGTGGGCACCGACTTCGGTGCAATCGTGCGTTCGGTCAACATCAACGCCGTGGTCGGCGCGTCCGACGCCGACGTCGCCGACCGGATGCGACGCGTCCGCGACCGCCTGGTGCGTCACCTCCCCGAGGCCGCCGCCGACGCGATGATCGCGGGCACCAGCGGTCCGGATTCGGCGACGGGCACACCGGAACAGGTGATCGAGCGGATCACCCGGATTCGCGACCTCGGGTGCGAGTATGTGATCTGCTATTTCCCCGAGGCGGCCTACGACCGCTCCGGTATCGAGTTGTTCGAACGCGAAGTGATCCACGCGTTGAGCTAGATATCGCTGGTGCGGTAACGCGTCTTGACCGGAGGCGCGGCCAGCAGCGGAGGCAGCTCGGTCAGCTTTCCCTCGCCGGCGCGAAACGCGCGGTAGGCCTCGTCGTCCTCGACCGTCGCCCAGATCTCGTAGACGAGCCAGTGGGCCTCGTCGTCCTCGTCGACGAGCACGTCGGTGCCGAGGTTTCCCGCAAACGCCCGGGTGTCCTGCAGCGCACGGCCCATCACGTCGCGCGCCGCGGGAACCGCGTCGGGCCTGAACTTCAGTTCCAGTATCACGGTGACCGGCATGTCGTCTCCCTCGCTGTGGCGGCTCTCGAAATCGTCGCATGCGATTCGACGCGTCGCCCGGTGGCCCGGCACGCGACCGCTGTATCGGCGAGAACGTAATTTCCGCTTTCGTCTAATGCTGTTGTACCTTTGCGTGAGCGCATTCTCGCGCGCGGATGACCGCTGGAGGACTCTCGATGCAACGAGCACTCGCCCCCGACATCTCCACCTGGCCCGCCGAGAACCCGCAGCTGATCGGCAGCAGGTGCGGCAGTTGCGGCGCCACAACGTTTCCCGTGCAGCAGTGGTGCCCGCGCTGCAGCGCCGGGGTGATGAGCGAGGTGCTGCTGCCGCGCCGCGGCACCCTGGTGGCCTGGACGACGCAGGGGTTCCCGCCCGGGGCGCCCTACGCCGGTCCGTCCGGCAAGGACTTCGTGCCGTTCGGCGTGGGACTGGTCCAGCTCGATGACGTGATCCGGGTCGAGGGCCGGCTGACCGAGAACGACCCGGCCAAGATCCGGTTCGGTCAGGAGGTCGAGTTGACCATGGTGCCGCTGACCACCGACGAGGAGGGCGCCGAAGTGATGACGTTCGCGTTCCGGCCGATGGCAGAGGGGGCCTGAAATGAGCAATGACGTAGCCATCGTGGGCGTGGGCCTGCACCCGTTCGGCAGGTTCGACACGACCGCGATGCAGATGGGCGCCGAGGCGATCCAATCCGCGCTCACCGACGCCGGCATGGATTGGAAGGACATCCAGTTCGGGTTCGGTGGCAGTTACGAGGTGTCCAACCCCGACGCGGTCACCCGACTGGTCGGGCTGACCGGCATCACGTTCACCAACGTGTTCAACGCCTGCGCGACCGCGGCCAGCGCCATCCAGCAGACGGCGGACACCATCCGGTTGGGCAAGTACGACATCGGCATCGCCATCGGCATGGACAAACACCCGCGCGGGGCGTTCACCGACGACCCGGCCAAGCTGGCGCTGCCGCAGTGGTACGCCCAGAACGGGCAGTTCGTCACCACCAAGTTCTTCGGCATGAAGGCCAACAAGTACCTGCACGACCACAACATCTCCCAGGCCACGCTAGCCAGGGTGGCCGCCAAGAACTTCCGCAACGGCGCGCTGAACCCCAACGCGTTCCGCCGCAAGCCGATCCCCGAGGAGGAGATTCTCAACTCGGCGGTGCTCAACTACCCGTTGACCCAGTACATGTTCTGTGCGCCCGACGAGGGCGCCGCCGCGGTCATCATGTGCCGCGCCGACATCGCGCACAGGTTCACCGACAAGCCGGTGTATGTGCGCGCGTGCGAGATCCGCACGCGCCGCTACGGCGCCTACGAGGTGCACGCCACCTCGGCACCGCTGGACGGCGATGCCGCGCCGACCGTCTACGCGGCCCGGGCCGCCTACGAGGCCGCGGGCATCGGGCCCGAGGACGTCGACGTCGCCCAACTGCAGGACACCGACGCCGGCGCCGAGGTCATCCACATGGCCGAGACGGGCCTGTGCACCGACGGCGAACAGGAGAAGCTGGTGGCCGACGGCGCCACCGAGATCCACGGCTCGATCCCGGTCAACACCGACGGGGGACTGATCGCCAACGGCGAGCCGATCGGCGCGTCGGGGCTGCGGCAGATGCATGAGCTGGTGCGTCAGCTGCGCGGCGAGGCCGGCGAGCGTCAGGTGCCGGGCGACCCGCGCGTCGGGCTGGCCCAGGTCTACGGCGCACCGGGCACCGCGTCGGCCACGATCCTGTCGCTGTAAACGCGAGATCGCCGCTGTCCACGTCAGGGCCGTGCCTGATTCTCAGATTTGATACCACGGGCAATATCAGATTTGGCGAGAGTCACATGGCTTGGAGGAGAGCCTCGGCGATCGTCGGGGTCGGCCTACGCGGCGTACTCGGGTATCAGAGTTGGCCTGTGGCCCTAGCGCACAGCATCTTCGGTGATGCAACTCGAAGGGCTACACCATTGCGCTATGCAATAGTTGCACTAGGATGCAGAATCTCCCGGTAGGCCGCTCGAGCGGCGCTCTTCACCGGCGAGACTGAAGAGGGGCTGCCATGGTCGAAAAAGTAAGGCGGACAAGCTCGCTACCATCTAAATCGCCGGGCCAAGTAGGTCGTCGGCGTCGCGGATGATGTAGCCGTAGCCCTGCTCGGCGAGGAAACGCTGCCGGTGCGCGGCGTACTCGGCGTCCAGGCTGTCGCGCGCCACCACCGAATAGAAGACGGCGCCCCCGCCGTCGGACTTCGGCCGCAGCAGCCGGCCCAACCGCTGCGCCTCCTCTTGGCGGGATCCGAACGTCCCTGAAACCTGCACCGCCACCGAGGCTTCCGGCAGGTCGATGGAGAAGTTGGCGACCTTGGACACCACCAGTGTGGACACCTCACCGCGCCGGAAGGCGTCGAACAGCGCTTCGCGCTCCTTGGTCCTGGTGGATCCCTGGATCACCGGCGCGTCCAGCTCGGTGCCGAGTTCGTCGAGCTGGTCCAGATAGGCACCGATCACCAGGGTCTGCTCGCCGGGGTGTTTCGCCAAAATCGACTTGACCACCGCGATCTTGGTGTGGGCGGTCGAACACAGCTTGTAGCGCTCCTCGGGTTCGGCGGTCGCGTATGCCATCCGCTCGCTCTCGGTCATCGTCACCCGGACCTCGACGCACTCCGCCGGCGCGATCCAGCCCTGCGCCTCGATGTCCTTCCACGGCGCGTCATAGCGTTTGGGCCCGATCAGGGAGAACACGTCGCCCTCGCGGCCGTCCTCGCGGACCAGGGTGGCGGTCAAGCCCAGCCGCCGCCTGGACTGCAGGTCGGCGGTCATCCGGAACACCGGCGCCGGCAGCAAGTGCACCTCGTCGTAGACGATCAGCCCCCAATCCCGGCTGTCGAAAAGCTCCAGATGGCGATACTCGCCCTTGGTGCGCCGGGTGACAATCTGATAGGTCGAGATGGTGACCGGCCGGATCTCCTTGCGCTCGCCCGAGTATTCGCCGATCTCGTCCTCGGTCAACGAGGTGCGGGCAACCAGTTCGCGTTTCCATTGCCGGGCGGCGACGACATTGGTCACCAGGATCAGCGTCGTGGCACTGGCTTTGGCCATCGCCGCCGCCCCGACCAGGGTCTTGCCCGCGCCGCACGGCAGCACCACCACACCCGAGCCGCCGTCCCAGAACGAGTCCGCGGCCAGCTGCTGATAGTCGCGCAGCTGCCAGCCGTCCTGCCGCAGGCTGATCGGATGCGCCTCGCCGTCGACGTAACCGGCGAGATCCTCTGCGGGCCAACCGATCTTGAGCAGCATCTGCTTGACGCGGCCGCGCTCGCTGGGATGCACGACGACGGTGTCGTCGTCGATGCGCGCGCCCAGCATCGGCGCGATCTTCTTGTTGCGCAGCACCTCCTCGAGCACCGCGCGGTCCAGGCTCACCAGAGTCAGGCCGTGCGCCGGGTGCTTGACCAGCTGCAGGCGGCCGTAGCGGGCCATGGTGTCGACGATGTCGACGAGTAGCGGCTGCGGCACCGCGTACCGCGAGTGCGACACCAGCGCGTCGACCACCTGCTCGGCGTCGTGCCCGGCGGCGCGCGCGTTCCACAGCGCCAGCGGCGTGATCCGGTAGGTGTGCACGTGTTCGGGCGCGCGCTCGAGTTCGGCGAACGGCGCGATGGCGGCGCGCGCCGCGCCGGCCTGCTCGTGGTCCACTTCGAGCAGCACTGTCTTGTCGGACTGCACGATCAAAGGCCCGTCAGTCACGACAGCCGCTCCTCCCTCTGTTTTGTCACGTGATCCATTATCGGCCGTGGGCCGACACCACCGACGTGATGCGGTGAACGGCGAAGTCACGCAGCCGCCCGGAGCCCGAGTCGAACGCCACCAGCTGACCGCCCCGGATGGTAATCGGCGACACCACCCGCTGGGTGGCCACGCCCGCGGCGTCGAGGTAACCGATCACCAGCGTCTCCTGATCCTTTGCCGCGCGCTGCAGCAGCGACATCGCAACGGCCGGGTCGACGCGAATGTTCCCGAACGGCGCGGCGGTCACCTTGCGCAGCACCGAGACGACGGCGTTCAGCGTCTCGGCGCTCGGTCGCGGCGCGGGGCGGTACGGCCGGCGCCGCTGCGGTGTGGCCACCCGGGCCCCGCGCGGCCGGACGTCGACGATGGAGCCGGAGGAATCCTCGGCGGCCGGGGCGAAGCCGGCGGTCCGCAACGCGGCGAGCACGTCGGCGATCGGCACCGGCGACACCGCCACCGTCGGCGCCAGGGCGCGCAACTGGACCCCTTCGACGGCGGGCGCCGCCAGCGCCTGGGCCAGCAGCGCCGGGTCCTCGCAGCGCACGAACGACGCGGCCATCCCGATCCGCAGCTGGCCATGCCGGCGCGCGACGTCGTCGATCAGGTACGTCAGCCCTTGCGGTACCGGGGTTTTGGAGTGCTGCGTGAAAAAATTCTGCATCCAGTCGCGGGTCCTGCCGACATCGAGCGCGTGGCGGATCGACTGCTCGCTGATGCGGTACACCATCGCCGCGCCGGCCGATTCGACGGTGGCGACGGTGGCCAGTTCGTCGGCGAGGTCGCGCTGCAGGGGGCCGGGCACCACGACGGTCAGATCGGTCTGCACCAGGAAGTGGTCGATCGGCTCGGGCAGGGCGTGCGCCATCGCATCGATCGCGAAACGGGGGTCGGCGTCCTCGTCCAGCAGCGCGCGGCCGGGCGTGCTGATCGCCCCGCGGCCCACCAGTCCCAGCGCGTGGCTCTCGCCCAGCAGATCGCCGACGGGTCCCGGCTGCAGCCGTCGGGCCCACCGTGGGCGCCGCCACACCAGCGCGGCCGACGCCTCGGCCGCGTCGACGCAGGCGCCGGCGGGCAACTCCGAGAGCATGCCCAGCAGCAGTTGCCGATCCAGCGGCGCCGCCGTCGAGTACAGCGAGTCCGAAAGGGCGCCATAAAGTTTGGCGTCCGGGCCGCGGGTGCCGATCAGCGCCGGACGGCCCGGCAGGTCGAGCCAGGCTTCGGCCAGCAGATGCCAACGCTCGGCGGGGGACATCGCGGCGAACCGGTCGGTGGCCGGCGTCGGCGCCCAGAACGGCCCGTCGGCGTTGGGGCCTTCAGCCGGCTCCGGATCGGGCGTGCCGCTGGCGATCAGGCCGGCCGCGGCCGTGATCTCAAGGATCAACCCGAGCCGTGGCTCCTCGATGCCGGTCGTCTTGGCCAGCCGCTTGAGGTCGCGCACCCCCAGCCCGCCGCTGCGCAGCTCGGGAACCGGCGCGGTGCTCAGGGTCTCGATCACCACGTCGACTTCCCGCAACAGGTCGATGACGGCCCCGGCGGCCGCGGCGTCGACGTCGTCGGGTGTGGTGGTCGATACCACCGGGTCGGGCGCCGTCAGCTGCATCGGGCCCGGCTGTTCGCCGCGCAGCACCTGCCCGACGTGGCGGGGCAGGATCACCGTCTCGGCGTCGACGCGTCGCAGCAGGCCCAGCGCCAGCAGCTGCGGTACCGGCCGGTCCGCCGGGGCGCCCGGGGCGGCGTCGCGGGTGCGGCCGATCGGGGAACCCTCGAGCAGTTTGTCCAGCACCTCGCGCTGTGGCGGGGTGAGGCCGTCGACGAGGTCGGCGATCTGCTCACCCGAGCGCGAGGTGTCCTCGAGGATGACCTGGCCCGGGTGCCACGGCAGGGCGGTCCCCGCGTCGGCGGCCACCCGGACCGCGGCCTCGCCCCAGGCCAGGGCCCGCTCTCTGAGGGCGTCCAGCGCGGCGAGGACGTCGGTCTCCGGGGCGCGGTCGCCGATCAGCGCCAACAGCTTCGCGCTCGGCACCGGCGCCGAATCGGCGTGCAGCACCAGCAGGGCGTCGAGCACCGCCAGTCGCAGGAAGTCGAGGTCGTCGGTGGCGGCCTTGACCGACTGGCGGGCCTGCGCGCGCGCCGCCAGCGCCGCGATGCTGCCGGGTGGGGGCTGGGCCAGGTCGGGCCGCAGTTGCAGCAGCCGGATCAGCCGCTCGTCGGGCAAGTCGGCCAGCCAGGACCCCAGCGGGATGTCCGGGGTGTTGTCGGTCATTGCCGACCAGCGTAAAGCAGCCCCCAGGCCCCGCGTCCGCAGCGAGGAGACGGGCAGGCCGCCGCGCGCCCGGGACACCCGAGCGTGCGGACTGGCCGACCTTGCGCCGCGCGGGCGGGCGCGCAATGTCAGAATGGACTTCGTGGCTGACATTGCTGAGGGTAAAGCCCGCAAAACCAAGTACGTCGACAACGGCTGGCCTGCGACGGGGCCGGACGACCACGCGGTGAGCGAACTCGTCAGCGACCGCACGGGCGCGTTGTCGCCCTTCGGTGAGCTGTCGTTCCCGCTGCCCTCCGACGACCTCCCCTACGTGCACCCGGTTACCGAAATCAACCGCTAGGTCGCGAGGTGGCAGAGGCGTCCGAGGCCGCGACCCGCCCAGGCCCGCTGTCGCACCTGGACGAGCAGGGGGCGGTGCGCATGGTCGACGTCACCGCTAAAGACGCCACCAAGCGCACCGCCGTGGCGGCGGGAATTTTGCGCACCTCGGCCCACGTGGTGGGGCTGATCTCGACCGGCGGGCTGCCCAAGGGCGACGCATTGGCCACCGCACGGATCGCGGGCATTCTCGCGGCAAAGCGCACCAGCGACCTGATCCCGTTGTGCCATCAGCTCGTGCTCACCGGGGTCGACGTCGAGTTCACCGTCGGCGAGTCGGTCATCGAAATCACCGCGACGGTGCGCAGTACCGACCGCACCGGCGTGGAAATGGAAGCGCTGACCGCTGTCAGCGTGGCCGGGCTTACGCTCTACGACATGATCAAGGCGGTTGACCCGGCCGCTCGCATCGACGACATCCGGGTGCTCTCCAAAGAGGGCGGCAAGAGCGGGAACTGGGCGCGGGCATGAGCGACCGATCCGCACGAGTCATCATCGCCTCCACCCGCGCGTCGACCGGAGAGTACGCCGACCGGTGCGGGCCCGTCATCGCCGACTGGCTCGAGCAGCGCGGATTCGCACCCGTCACGCCCCAGGTGGTGCCCGACGGGTCAGCGGTCGGTGAGGCGCTGCGCAAAGCGGTCGCCGACGACGTCGACGTCATCCTCACCTCCGGCGGCACCGGCATCTCGCCCACCGACAGCACCCCGGACCAGACCGTGGCGGTGCTGGACTACATGATTCCCGGGCTGGCCGACGCCATCCGCCGCTCCGGGCTGCCCGGCGTGCCGACGTCGGTGCTGTCGCGGGGCGTGTGCGGGGTCGTCGGGCGGACCCTCGTCGTCAACCTGCCGGGCTCGCCGGGCGGAGTCCGGGACGGCCTCGCGGTGCTCGCCGACGTGCTCGATCACGGGCTGGATCAGATCGCCGGCGAAGACCACCGGCGATGACGCTGGTCGTCCGGGCCGGGCTGACCGACCGGCCGATCTTTCTGCCCGAACACGAAGATCTGGTGCGGCACCGGTCGGCCGGGGCCGTCGTCGGGTTCGTCGGCATGATCCGCGACCACGACGGCGGGCGCCGCGTGGTGCGGCTGGAGTATTCGTCCCATCCGTTGGCCGCGCAGATCATGACCGATGTCGTCACCGAGGTCGCGGAGCGGTCGACCGGCGTGCGCGCCGTCGCGGCCACGCACCGCATCGGTGCGCTGCACATCGGTGACGCGGCGCTGGTGGCCGCGGTGGCCGCCGACCACCGGCAAGAGGCATTTGCGACGTGCGCCCTGTTGGTCGACACCATCAAGGAGCGGCTGCCGGTGTGGAAACACCAGTTCTTCGACGACGGCACCGACGAATGGGTGGGTTCGGCCTGACGGCGCGGACACCGGTCCGTCGCGGTCCGCGATGCCGCCGCTGCCCGCGAGCGCGCGGCCGGCGGGGCAGCGTCGAGCAGTCTTACTCCGTCGGGCCTCAGATGACGGCGGACGGCTGAGCCAGGGCGTCCAGCGCGTCGTTGCCGTGGATGTCCAGTCCTCGGATGGCTTCCCACAACTGCTTGGTGTAGCCGACCTCGGAGGCCTGCTGTGGTTCCACCGGCGAGCCGTCGTCATCGCCGGGCGGCGGCGGGGGCACGTCGGCCGGCGATGACACGTCGGCCGGTGCGGGGTCCGGCAAGCCGGCGTCGACGACCGGCGCGTCCTCGGGTGGTGCCGGCGGTAGGTCGGCCGGGGGCGCGAGGTCCTCGGGTGGTGCCGGCGGTAGGTCTTCGGGTGGTGCCGGCGGCAGGTCTTCGGGGGGCGCCAGCTGATGCTCCGAGGCCAGTTCCACCGCGGGCGGCGGGGGCTCCGCCGGGGCGGGAGGGGGCGGCGGGGGAGCGTCGGGCTCGGGGCCGTCCGCGGGCGGGGGAGCGTCGGGTGGCGGCGCGTCCTCCGGCGGCGCGTCCATGCCCGCCGGAGCGAGCACCTCGCGCGGGGTCGCGTTCGACAGCCCGCGTCCGCATGCGGGCCAGGCACCCCGCCCCTGGGTCGCCAGGACTCGCTCGGCGACGGCGATCTGCTGTTCCCGGGTGGCCATCTGAGCCGCCGGGGCGTACTCGCCGCCGCCGTGGGCGGCCCAGGTGCCCTGGCTGAACTGCAGGCCGCCTTGGTAGCCGTTGCCGGTGTTGATCGACCAGTTACCGCCGGACTCGCAACGGGCTACCTGGTCCCATTCGCCGTCGGTGGCGGCGGCCGCCTGGCCGGCGAGGGCGATGCTGCCGCCGCCAAGCACCGCCCCGGTGAAGGCGATCTTGGCGACATTGATGTTTGACGTAGTGGGCTTGCGGTGACGTCCACTCATACGCGCCGGGTAAATCCTCTCGTCTAGCGCCTGCGAGGTCAGCTGTCGGGTTCGGGTTGGAGAGGCCACCCGGCCGCGTCGAACTCTGCATCGAGACGACGCCGGCTTCACCCCAAGGAGTCGCGGAGCGACCCCGGTTCGGTCACGGCGGACCCGGTGGGTCCCCCGCCTCCATCCACGTGTGGTCTGCCCCCCGCCTACTGGATGGAGCTCGGCGCGATAGGGAGGGGAGGGACGCCATTCGGCTTGCTTGGCGAACCTCCGGGAGACGCTAGCGGTTTCGGTAGGCGGCGTCACGTTTGGCGAAACCCGGCGTTTCCGCTGCGGACACCTTCGAAAAGCCCAGCAGCGCTATGGGTTTCCGCAGGTCATTGCACCCGAGATCGTGCCGTGTCCGGCTCGTTATCGTTCCGTTACGTGAGATATGTCACAGACCTCAGCCGCCAGCAAAAGGCGGGAGGACGTCGACCGTGTCGCCCGGGCACAACGCCGCGGCATCGTCTCGCACGGCGATCCCGTCGCGCAGGTAGGAGCAGCGGCGCAACACCGTGGCCAGGCGAGTTCCGCGCACGGCCAGCCGGTCGACGAGCTCGGCGAGCGTGGTGCCCGCGGGCAGCACCACGGTCTCGGAATCGGCTCCGGCGGCTGCGCGCGCGGCGGCGAAGTAGCGGACCGTCACCTGCATCCCGCCCGGATCGGCGGGGGCTTCGCCCATGGCGCTAGCCACCGATCGCGCTCATCGGGCGGTCGGGCTGGATGAAGCCGGGGTCGTTGATGCCGTGCCCGGCGGGCTTGCCCCACATCGCGTCGCGCCAGGCCGCCTCGATCGCCTCGTCGGCCGCGCCGCCGCGCAGCAGGCCCCGAAGGTCAGTCTCCTCGGTGGAGAACAGGCAGCTGCGGACCTGTCCGTCGGCGGTGAGCCGGGTGCGATCGCAGGACGCGCAGAAAGCGTGCGAAACCGACGCGATCACCCCGACCTTGCCGGCCGGCGTGCCGGGCCCGGTGTCGACCAGCCACAGCTCGGCCGGGGCGGACCCGCGCGGCGTCGGGTCGGGCCGCAGCCGGAAGTGCGGCCGCAGCGCGTCCAGCACGTCGTCGGCGCTCAGGGCCGCCCCGCGCCGCCATTGGTGCCCGGCGTCCAGCGGCATCTGTTCGATGACCCGCAACTGGTAGCCGTGCGCCAGGCAGAACCGCAACAGTTCGACGACGTCCTCCCGGCCCGAGGCGGGATCGAGCACGGCGTTCACCTTCACCGGCGCCAGCCCCGCCTCCTTGGCGGCGGTCAGGCCGTCCAGCACGTCGGCCAGCCGGTCCCGGCGAGTGATGGTCGCAAAGCGGGTCCGGTCCACGGTGTCCAACGACACGTTGACCCGGTCCAGGCCGGCTCTGGCCAGCGCGGCGGCGCGCGGGGCCAGTCCCACCCCGTTGGTGGTCAGGGAGATCTCCGGGCGTGGCCGCAGGGCGGCGGCGGCTTCGACCATCTCCTCGAGGTGGCGGGACAGCAGCGGCTCGCCGCCGGTGAAGCGCACACTGGTGACGCCCAGCCGCGTCACGGCGATATGCATCAGCCGGCTCAGCTCGTCGGGTCGCAGGAGTTGCTCTCCGGGCAGCCAGTCCAGCCCGTCGGCCGGCATGCAGTAACGGCACCGCAGGTTGCACCGGTCGGTCAGCGACACCCGCAGATCGGTGGCGACCCGGCCGTAGGCGTCCGCCAGCGGGCCACCGGTGGGGGCCTGCCCCGCCGCGGACCGACGGTCCGTGTGGCCGGGCACCACAGGCAGGCCGAGGGCGGTCAGCGTCATGCGCGCACCCGTGCGAGTTCGTGCGGCGAGTCGGAGGAAATGATCTGCTTGCCCAGCGGCATCAGCGAGACGGGGATCAGCTTGAGGTTTGCCAGCGCCAGCGGCAGGCCGATGACCGTGAGCGCCATCGCCACGGCGCTCACCAGATGCCCGATGGCCAGCCACACCCCGAACAGCAGCACCCAGATGATGTTCCCCAGCAGCGCGCCGGTTCCGGCGGTCGGCTTGTCGACGAGGGTCCGGCCGAACGGCCACAACGTATAAGAGGCGATGCGCAGCGACGCGAACCCGAACGGGATCGTGACGATCAGCAGAAAGCAGACGAGCGCCGCCACGAGGTAGCCGGCGGCCATCCACAGGCCGCCGAATACCAGCCAGACAACGTTCAGGATCGTGCGCATCTCACCTCCGCAGTAGTGCCAGCCTAGCGAGTAACGCTCGGCCCGGGGGGTGCTCGTCGGACAACGATCCGAGTAGGATCATCACTCGACATTGCGTCTCGCGCAGGCGGGACGCTTCTTGTGTCGTTCAACTAGTGGCCCGTCAGACAAGCAGGTGAGACCAGTGCCGACCGGCAAGGTTAAGTGGTACGACTCCGAAAAGGGGTTCGGCTTCCTGTCGCAGGAGGACGGCGAGGACGTCTACGTCCGCGCGTCGGCGCTGCCCGAGGGTGTCGAGGGGCTCAAATCCGGGCAGCGGGTGGAGTTCGGCATCGCTTCGGGTCGGCGCGGACCGCAGGCGTTGAGCCTCAAGCTGATTGAACCGCCGCCCAGCCTCACCAAGCCCCGCCGCGAGGTGCCCGCCGAGCACAAGCACAGCCCGGACGAGTTGCACGGCATGGTCGAGGACATGATCACGTTGCTGGAGAGCACCGTGCAGCCCGAGTTGCGCAAGGGGCGCTACCCGGACCGCAAGACGGCCCGACGAGTTTCCGAGGTGGTCAAGGCCGTGGCCCGCGAGCTCGACGCCTGACCGCGACGTCGGCGGGTCATCGCATTCGTCGGGCGCGGCGATGTGAGAAACGGCCCGTGCTGGGTATGCTCCTCGCGATCAGCGAGTAGCCTGCAAATCCCACAACAAGCACAAGTCACCGAGGAGCAGGCCAGAGCCGTTGCCGAGGAGTCGCGCGAAAGCGGTTGGGATAAGCCATCCTTCGCCAAAGAGTTGTTCCTTGGCCGGTTTCCGCTGGACCTGATCCACCCGTTCCCCAAACCCAGCGACGCCGAAGAGGCCCGGGCGCGTGCGTTCCTCGACAAGTTGCGGCAGTTCCTTCGCACCGTCGATGGCAGCGTCATCGAGCGTGAGGCGCGGATCCCGGACGAATACGTCAAGGGGCTGGCCGAATGGGGCTGCTTCGGCATGACGATACCGGCCGAGTACGGCGGCCTGGAGATGTCGCAGGTGGCTTACAACCGGGCGCTGATGATGGTTTCGACGGTCAACCCCAGCCTGGGCGCGCTGCTGTCGGCCCACCAATCGAGCGGTGTGCCCGAGCCGCTCAAGCTCGCCGGCACCCGGAGCAGAAGCGCAAGTTCCTGCCGCGCTGCGCCGCCGGCGCGATATCGGCGTTCCTGCTGACCGAACCCGACGTGGGCTCCGACCCGGCGCGGCTGGGTTCCACGGCCACACCGGTCGACGGCGGCGACGCCTACGAACTCGACGGCGTGAAGCTGTGGACCACCAACGGTCTGGTCGCCGAACTGCCGGTGATGGCCCGGGTGCCCACAGCCGCGGCGGGGTCAGCCCCTTTGTCGTCGAGGCCGATTCCCCCGGAATCACCGTGGAGCGGCGCAACAAGTTCATGGGACTGCGCGGCATCGAAAACGGCGTGACCCGGTTCCACCGCGTGCGGGTGCCGCGCGAAAACCTGATCGGCCGCGAAGGCGACGGCCTCAAGATCGCGTTGACCACGCTCAACGCCGGCCGGCTGTCGATCCCGGCGACCGCGGCGGGGGCGTCGAAGTGGTCGCTGAAGATCGCCCGCGAGTGGTCCGCCGAGCGCTATGAGACCGCCGAATCCCTGGCCACGCCGGGGAGCGCGCCGTTCCGGCCGAGCAGATGCTGGCGATCTGCGGATCAACCGCATCTTCGAGGGATTCAGCGAGATCACGCGGTTGCTGATCGCCCGGGAGGCGGTCGACGCGCACCTGAGCGCGGCCGGAGACCTCGCGAAGCCCGACGCCGATCTGAAGAAGAAGGCGGCCGCGGCGGTCGGCGCCAGCGGGTTCTACGCAAAGTGGTTGCCGCAGCTGGTTTTCGGCGAAGGCCAACGGCCTTCGGCCTACAGCGAGTCCGGTGCGTTGGCGGGTCATCTCCGGTTCATCGAACGCTCCGCCCGAAAGCTGGCCCGCAACACCTTCTACGGGATGGCGCGGTGGCAGGCCAAGCTCGAGCAGAAGCAGGGCTTTTTGGGCCGCATCGTCGACATCGGCGCCGAGCTGTTCGCGATGTCGGCGGCAGGCCCGGCGCTTTCTGAGTACCTAGCCGCGGACCGGCTCCTCGGCGGGGCAGAATTGCCGTCATGGCCTCCTACGTCGCACCGGCGGGCGAATTCACCCGTGACACCGACTACATCACCACGCGGATCACCGCCGACGGACGCGACGGGTACCCGGTCGAGCCCGGCCGGTATCGGCTCGTCGTCGCCCGGGCCTGCCCGTGGGCCAACCGCGCCATCATCGTGCGCCGCCTGCTGGGTTTGGAAGACGTTCTCTCCATTGGCTTTTGCGGGCCGACCCACGACAAGCGCAGTTGGACGTTCGACCTCGACCCCGGCGGTGTCGACCCCGTGCTGATGATCCCGCGACTGCAGAACGCCTACTTCAAGCGATTCCCCGACTACCCCAAAGGCATCACCGTCCCCGCGATCGTCGACATTCCGACCGGGGCTGTGGTCACCAATGACTTCGCGCAGATGACGCTGGATTTCTCGACGCAGTGGACCGCCCACCATCGCGACGGGGCACCGGACCTGTACCCCGAGCCGCTGCGGGCCGAGATCGACGAGGTGAACAAGAGGGTTTACACCGAGATCAACAACGGCGTGTACCGCTGCGGCTTCGCCGGTTCACAGCAGGCCTACGACGCGGCCTACGACCGGCTGTTCACCGCCCTGGACTGGGTGAGCGACCGCCTGGCCGGGCAGCGCTACCTGGTGGGTGACACCATCACCGAGGCCGACGTGCGGCTGTTCACCACCCTGGTGCGCTTCGACCCGGTCTACCACGGGCATTTCAAATGCAATCGCCGCAAGCTCAGCGAGATGCCCGTGCTGTGGGCCTACGCGCGTGATCTGTTCCAGACGCCGGGCTTCGGCGACACCGTGGACTTCGACCAGATCAAGAAGCACTACTACGTCGTGCATGCCGACATCAACCCGACCCGTATCGTGCCCAAGGGCCCCGACCTGGAAAACTGGCTGACCCCGCATGGTCGGGAAGCATTGGGCGGCAACCCCTTCGGGAAGGGAACGCCGCCCGGCCCGCCCCTCGACGGCGAGCGCGTCGCCCAGCAGCCGGCGGCGCGGTAGCTAGCCCTGCCGGGCGACGATCACCGGCGCGCGCACCGCCTGCACGACGGCGGTGCCCACCGATCCGAGCAGCATCCCCGCGAAGCCACCGCGCCCGTGGCTGCCGACGACCACCAGCTGCGCGGACGCCGAGCGCTCGATCAGATGCTGCGCGGGCCGGTTGGTGACGACCACCCGCTGGACGGTGACGTCGGGATAGCGCTCCCGCCAGCCGACCAGGCGCTCGGCCAACGTCTCCTCGGCCGCCGAGCGCAGTCTCGTCCAGGACGTCCTGGTCGTTCCGGCCCACTCCCGGCTCGGGAGGTCGGGGACCTCGGCGTCGGTCCAGGCGTGTAGCGCCACCAAATCCACACCCCGCCAAGAAGCTTCGTCGAAAGCGATCGCGGTGGCCAGCTCCGACGCCGTGGACCCGTCGATGCCGACCAGGACGCAGCCCTGCGGTGGCGGCGAAAAGTCGCTGTGGATCACCGCCACCGGGCAGTGGGCATGATGAACCAGTCCCGTGCTGACGGACCCCAGCAGCGCTCGCTGCAGCGCGCCTTGGCCGCTTCTGCCCACCACGACCATGTCCGCTTTGTCGGACAACTCGACGAGGCTGGCGACCGGTCCCGCGGCGGACAGCTCGCTGTTGACCCGCAGGCGGCGCTCCCGGGTCATGTCGTCGACGAGCTTGGCCGCGTCGGCGAGCACCTGACGAGCGTTCGCATCGAGCTGCTGGACGACTTCTGCCGGGAGGGACTCACCCGACCACTCGAGCACCGGCGAACCGGCAGGCAACCGCGCGGCGGCGTGGACCAGGGTCAGCGCCACGTTGCGCATCGTCGCCTCGTGGACCGCCCACTGCATGGCCGCATTCCCGTCGGGCGATCCGTCGACCCCGACGACGATTCCCGGATCCGCTATGTCGCTGACCATATCGCTGTCCCATCGCTGGAGAGTTCGCTTCGGCCTCTCGACCCTAGAAGCGCGCCACCGCGCAGTCAGGAGCCGTTCGTCCCAAGCATTGGTGACTTGAGGCCCGACAATCCGACCCTGGGATGCTCGCTCAGAAGGTAAGCCGCACGGACCATTCCGCGTGCGGGACGTCGCGCAACTCGCCGGAGCGGTCCAGCGCCAGCGTCAGCAACTGCACGACTATCCCGGTGAGCCGGCCGCGTTGGCGGTCGACCGAGGGGATGGTGACCGCCATCCGGGTGTGCGGACGGAACAGGGTGGCCGTCGTGTTGGCCGGGTCCTCGTAGACCTGCAGGAGCCGCCAGGGCGCCCGGGCGATGGCCTCGGGCACCGAGAGCTGCACCGGGTAGCGGGCGTCGACCGGCAGTTCGCCCTGGGTCTGCGGGTTCTGGCAGTCGTTGAGGTCGAGCACGTTGCAGTACATGTACGGCCCGACCCGGGCCAGGTGTCCGTGCGAGTACGCGCTGATCTGCGGCCGCTGCGGACCGGGGTGGCGCACCAACAGCCAGGTCGCGACCCCGCCGCCCACGGCCAGCAACGTCACCAGGGTCAGGGCCAGCAACCTCACCCCGCGCTTGCGCCGCGGTCTCACTCCGGCACCGCCGCCGGCCTGCCCGTGCCGCGCCGCCTGCCTTCCTGCTCGACCATAACCGGGCGATTGCCCCCGAGCCCGGGAATCAGCGAGTCGCCGCGGAAGCTCACCAGGGTCTGCGCCAGCCCGAGGATGAGCAGGGCGGTGACCGCGGTGAAGCCGATCCACCATTCCGTGTACACCAGGACGCCCAGCGCCCCGCCCAGCACCCAGGCCAGCTGCAGCGTCGACTCCGAGCGCCCGAACCCCGACGCCCGCGACTCCTCCGGCAGATCGTTCTGCAACGACGCATCCAGCGAGGCCTTGGCGATCGCGCTCGAGCCCGACGTGACCAGGGTGGCGATCACCGCCACCATCAGGTTGCCCGCCACCGCCGCCGCCAGCGCGACGGTGCACACCGCCACCGCGCAGCGCACCACCAGCACCGCGGGCCTGCCCAGTTGCAGGCGGGCGCTGGCGAAGTTGCCGGCGAAGTTGCCGATGCCCGCCGCGGCCCCGATCATGCCCAGCATGCCCAGTTGCACCCAGCCGTTCGCCTGGTGCGCCTTGGCCACGAACGCCGGGTACAAGAACAAAAAGCCCACCATGACCTTCACGGTGCAATTGCCCCACAGCGAAGTGATGATGTTGCGGCCCAGTGGTTGTCGTAGTGTTCCGCTGACCTTTTTGACCTCTTCGGGCCAGCTGCGGCGCAGCGGGCCGCTGTCCCGGCGGTAGCTCAACGTCGCGGGGACTTCACCGGCGGTCACCTCGACCCAGCGCGGAATCCGCATCGACAGCATGGCGCCGACGACCGTGACGGCGACGACGACGAACAACGCGCCCGGCAGCTTGAACAGGTGGGTGCAGACGAACTCGACACCCGCCGCGATCGCGCCGCCGGCGATGGTACCGCCCAGCAGGCCGAACACGGTCAGCCGGGAGTTGACCCGCACCAGGTCGATGGTCGGCGGCATCACCCTGGGCGTGACGGCGCTGCGCAGCACGCTGAACGACTTCGACAGCACCATCATGGCCAGCGCGCAGGGATAGAGCACCCACGAGGGATAGCTGCCGGACGGGCCGTCGTAGTTCATGATCAACAGCGCCGCCAACCCCGTGCGCAGCGCGAACGAGGTCGCCAGCGCCACGCGGCGGCCGTGCTGCAACCGGTCCAGCGCCGGACCGATCAGCGGCGCGATCACCGCGAACGGGGCGATGGTGATCAGCAGATACAGGGCGACACGGCCCTTGCTCTCCCCGGTGGCCGCGGCGAAGAAAAGCGTGTTGGCCAGGGCCACGGCCATCGCGGCGTCCACCGCGAAATTCGCCACCACCGGCCAGGTCAGCGCCGTCAGCCCGGACTTGTCCGCGCCGTCGGCCGTGGCGGCGCGTTGCACCATCGAGTACATCCGGGAACCCATCTCCCGGCTGCGCTGCGCCGCGGCGCGGGTGACGGTGATGCGTTCGCCCGCGACGGGACCGCGCGGCGCGCTGCTACCGCGGTCCGGTTCGGGTCGTTCGCCCAGGGGCGGCAGGTAGCGGTTGGCGCTAGGCATCGGCGGTGGACGGCGCGCGCGCCGCTGGTCGGAGCCGTCAGGCGGGTAGTTGGCCAGGCCGGGATGCGGGTTGGCCGCCCTCCGGAGGTCCGAATGGGTCCGGCGGCCCGGGTTGGGGGCCGCGCGGCCCGGATCGTCACGCCGCCGTCCAGACACCACGCAATTCTCTCTCATGGCCGCTTCCCGCGTCCGTAGGTCACCGGGTGTGGCTCGCACCCCTAGTATTGGAGGCGCGATGCAAAGAGAGGTAAGCGTGACCGGACCCATCGAGGAGACTGCCGCAGCGACCGTGGCCGACTGGCACGAGGGGCTGGCGGAGTTGCTCGCGGGTGCGGCCGACCAGGCCAGGGCGGCCGTGGAGGAGTTCAGTGGCCCGGACGCGGTCGGTGACTACCTCGGCGTGAGCTACGAGGATTCCACGGCCGCAACCCACCGGTTCCTGGCGCACCTGCCCGGGTACCAGGGCTGGCAGTGGGCCGCCGTCGTCGCCGCTTATCCCGGTGCCGGGCACGCCACCATCAGCGAGGTCGTGCTGATTCCCGGTCCGACCGCGTTGCTGGCGCCGGAATGGGTGCCCTGGGAGCGCCGTGTGCGGCCGGGGGACTTGAGCCCGGGAGATTTGCTGGCACCGGCTGCCGACGACCCGCGTCTGGTTCCGGGCTACACCGCCAGCGGTGACCCTCAGGTCGACGAGACCGCCGCGGAGGTCGGGCTGGGTCGACGCTGGGTGCTGGGCGTCGTGGGCCGGTCCGAGGCCGCCGAGAGGTGGCACACCGGAGACTACGGTCCCGAGTCCCCGATGGCGCGGTCCACCAAACGCGTCTGCCGCGACTGCGGTTTTTTCCTGCCGTTGGCGGGATCGCTGGGCGCGATGTTCGGGGTGTGCGGCAACGAGCTGTCCGCCGACGGCCATGTCGTGGACAAGCAATACGGGTGCGGCGCCCATTCGGACACACCGGCTCCGGCGGGTAGCGGCTCACCGCGGTACGAGGCATTCGACGACGGCGTGCTCGACGTCATGCAGGCGCCGGCGCCGGTCACGGAGCCCGAGGTCAAGGAGCCCGAGGTCACGGAGCCCGCGTCCCCGGAGCCCGAGGTCACGGAGTCCGAGGCCCCGGAGTCCGAAACTGCTCCCGCCGAACCCCGCCCCGAGCTCGAGCCGGAGCTGCCCGATACCCCGGAGTCCCCACCGGCGCCTCCGGAGCCCCAGCCCGAGCCGCTGGAGCCGCCGGACTAACCGTTCTCGGCGGCGGCTTTGATCTTCGCCAGCGAGATATCGATGCCCGCGAGCAATTCGCGCTCGAATTTGGTGGTTCCGCCGAAAAACGCGTTCGCCGTGAGGTTCGAAAATGCCGTCACACCGTTTTCGGCGTGCCGACTCTCGATCAGCCGCGTGCCCCGGTCATGCGGCTCGAGCTCGTAGCTCCAGATGGTGCGGTTGACGTCGACCTTGAAGGCGAGCCGCTTTTCGGGGACGACCTCGATGACGGTGCATGTGGTGAACCAGAACAACCAGCCGCGACGGTTGAGGTTGAGGGTGCGAACACCGGCGTGCAGCGGGCCGAACGCCTTCATCCACCGGCACTGTGGGCTCCACTGGCGCATGCGCCGCAAATCGGAGATCAGCTCCCAGACTTTCGACGCCGGTGCCGCGATCTCGATTTCGGCCTGCAGTAGCTCGGCGGCCATAGATTCCCCCGAATCTCAAGTGTCCTGGGTGACTTTATCTCCGGTGGAGATACGTCTCGAGGCCGGCCTGCGCACCGCGGTCACCGCGACGGGCCGCGGCCAGCTGCCAGACGAAGATGCCCGTACCGAGCAACCCCACGGCCAGTCCGGCCACCGCCACCGGGCGCCAACTCTGCAGCGTCGGGACGAGGAAGGCGGCCACCGCGGCGGCCAGCCATCCCGCGGCGCCCACCGCGATGACCGGCCATACCTCGAGCAACGCTGGCGGCAGCGGTGGTGGTGTGCGGCTCCGGCCCGACTCGACGGACATAGCCCTCAACATAGCTTTGCCGGGCCTCGGGACGCCCCAAGGGGTGAGCCGGGTCGCCGGGAAACGCGCCGGCAGCAGCCGGTTCGGAGCCGCATTTGCCGCCGCGCGCCGACAAGGGTCCGCGCCGGTCGTTAGCCAGGTAGTCACGCCGAATTCTCCTGGTTGCGTGTACCCTCGCGCCATGCCTGACAGCGATGCACGACTGGCCAGCGACTTGTCGCTGGCCGTGATGCGGCTGTCCCGCCAGCTGAGGTTTCGCAGCCCTCCCTCGCCGGTGTCGTTGTCGCAGCTGTCGGCGCTGGCGACGCTGCTCGGCGAGGGCGCGATGACCCCGGGCACGCTGGCGATCCGCGAGGGGGTCCGGCCGCCGTCGATGACAAGGGTGATCGCATCGCTCGCCGAGATGGGCCTGGTGGACCGCGTCCCGCACCCCGTCGACGGCCGGCAGGTGCTGGTCTCGGTGTCCGCGTCCGGCGCCGAGTTGGTCAAGGCGACGCGGCGCGCCCGGCAGGAGTGGCTGGCCAAGCGGCTCTCGACGCTGGACAGCCGGCAACGCGAGACCCTGCGCGCCGCCGCTGACCTGATGCTGGCCCTCGTCGACGAAAGCCCGTGAGCGACGGCCCGGACGTTCACGACGTCGACGATCCCGACGATCCCCGTCTCGACGACTTCCGCGACCTTAACAGCGTCGATCGTCGTCCCGACCTGCCCAGCGGCAAGGGGCTGGTGATCGCCGAGGGCGTCTTGGTCGTCCAGCGCATGCTCGCCTCCCGGTTCACCCCGCACGCCCTGCTGGGCACCGATCGGCGGCTGGCCGAACTCGCGGACGACCTCACCGGCGTCGCGGCGCCGTTTTATCGAACCTCCGCCGAGGTCATGGCGCAGGTGGTTGGTTTTCATCTCAACCGGGGCGTGCTGGCGGCCGCCAGGAGGGTGCCCGAACACGGGGTGGACCAGATCGCCGCGGGGGCCCACACCCTTGCGGTGCTCGAGGGGGTCAACGATCACGAGAACCTGGGCTCGATGTTCCGCAACGCCGCGGGGCTGGGCGTGGACGCGGTGGTGTTCGGCAGCGGCTGCGCCGACCCGCTGTACCGTCGCGCCGTCCGGGTGTCCATGGGGCATGCGTTGCTGGTGCCCTACGCGCGGGCCACCGACTGGCCCGCCGACCTGGTGACGTTGCGAGAACGCGGGTTCCGGCTGCTGGGATGACCCCGCGCGGCGACGCTTGTGCGCTGCCGGAGGCGATGGCGGAGTTGCGCGACGAACGGGTCGCGATCGTCGTGGGCGCCGAAGGCCCGGGACTGACGGCCACCACGCTGCGGTTGAGCGATATGCGGGTGCAAATCCCCATGTCGCGGGGCACCGACTCGCTCAACGTGGCGACTGCGGCCGCCGTGGCGTTCTACGAACGCTCTAGGCTGCGTTCGTGAACGAGTCGGTGCCGTGGGCCACGGGATTGGCGGTCGCGGGGTTCGTCGCCGCGGTGACCGGCGCCGCGATAGTGGTGCTGAGCCTCGGGTTGATCCGGGTGCATCCGTTGTTGGCGGTCGGCCTCAACGCGGTGGCGGCCGGCGGGCTGGCGCCCAGCTTGTGGGGGTGGCGGCGGACGCCGGTGCTGCGCTGGCTGGTGCTGGGCGCAGGGGTCGGTGTGGTCGGCGGGTGGCTGGCGCTGCTGGCCCTGACGGTGTCCGGGAACAGCTAGCGCTGCCCGCTCGAGCGCACCCCGAGCAGCACGTCTTCCCAGGCCGGAATGGCCGGCTTGGCCGTCTTGCTCGCCTTGCCGCGCCGGGTGGGCGCGGGTTGCTCGGGCGGCGCAGGAGCGGCGGGCGCAGCGGCCTCCGGCGCGGTCTCCGGTTCGGCGGTCTCCTCGAGGTCGAGGTGGGCCACCCGCGCGAGCGGCCGCAGCGGGCGTTCGAAGTTCGGGTCGATCAGCTCGCTGGCCGCGTCGTCGACCGCGGTGACCGTTCCGCCGTGGGCGCCGGGCATGAAGCAGAAGTGTGCGAGGTTGTCGGAGCGGCCCACCTTCCAGGCCAGCTGAACCGTCCACCGGTTGTCTTCGTTGCGCCAGGCGTCCCAGCCGATCTGGTGCGGGTCGAGGCCACGCGTCACCAGGGCCGTGCTCACGGTTTCCAGCAGCGTCAGCACCGCGGGGCCGTCGGCGAGCACCGGATGTGCGGCCGTCGCCAGCTCGGCCGCGCGGGCGCGTTCCAGCAGCACCGGGTGTGCGAACCGGCGAACCCGCGAGATGTCGGAGCCCGACGCAGTGGCCACCTGCTCGACGGACGCGCCGGCGCGGATCTTCGACTGAATTTCCCTGGGACTCAGCATGTTCGTGATCTCGATGTCGAGCTGCGGTTGCTCCGAGGCTGTGGGGCCGTCCCGCAGGGCGGCCCGCAACCGGTCATCGACCGCCAGCTTGAACTGGTTCGCGGGGTCGCCGCCTTCGCAGATGAGGTATTTGCCGTCGGCATCGAGCCCAACCAACTTGAGTTCCCGCATGGCTTCTCCTCGCAGGGTCCAGGTGCATGGCAAAGGACCCGTCACGTGCGCACTCTAGTCCAGCTGACGCCCGTAACCGGGCCTGACACGCTGGCCGGTTGCGAGCTGATGACGCCGAAGTTAAAGCCGCTCGACGACCCAGTCGACGCACTGGGTGAGGGCGCTGACGTCATCGGGATCGACCGCGGGGAACATCGCGACGCGCAACTGGTTGCGGCCGAGCTTGCGGTAGGGCTCGGTGTCGACGATGCCGTTGGCCCGCAGCACCTTCGCGACGGCGGCGGCGTCGACGTCGTCGGCGAAGTCGATCGTGCCCACCACCTGCGAACGCAGGGCGGGATCGGCGACGAACGGCGTGGTGTAGGGCCGCTCTTCGGCCCAGGAGTACAGCCGCTGCGACGAGTCGGCCGTGCGCTTGACCGCCCAGTCCAGGCCGCCGTTGCCCAGCATCCAGTCGAGCTGCTCCGCCATCAGCACCAGCGTGCCGATGGCCGGGGTGTTGTAGGTCTGGTTCTTCAGGCTGTTGTCGATCGCCGTCGGCAGCGACAAGAAATCGGGCACCCAGCGGCCCGAGCCGGCGATGGCCTCGACGCGGGCCAGCGCGGCAGGGCTCATGACGGCCAGCCACAGGCCGCCGTCGCTGGCGAAGTTCTTCTGCGGCGAGAAGTAGTACGCATCGGTCTCGGTGATGTCGACCGGGAGGCCCCCAGCCCCGGAGGTGGCGTCGATGACGATGAGCGCCTCACCGGAGCCCGACGGGCGGCGGATCGGCACGGCGACCCCGGTCGACGTCTCGTTGTGCGCCCAGGCGATCACGTCGACGGACGGGTCGGACTGCGGTTCGGGGGCGCTGCCGGGATCCGCCTTGATGACGACCGGATCGCCGACGAACGGGTTCTTGGTGACGGCGGAGGCGAACTTCGCGCTGAACTCCCCGTAGGTCAGGTGCAGCGAACGCTTGTCGATCAACCCGAAGGCCGCGGCATCCCAGAACGCCGTGGCGCCGCCGTTGCCCAGGATGACCTCATAGCCGTCCGGCAGCGAGAACAGCTCCGCCACGCCCGAGCGCACCCTTCCCACCAGGTTCTTGACGGGCGCTTGCCGGTGCGACGTACCGAACAGGCCGGCCGCGGTGGTGCTCAGCGCGTTCAGCTGTTCGGGTCGGACCTTTGACGGACCGCATCCGAAGCGGCCGTCGCGGGGTTTGAGGTCAGCGGGAATCTCGAGCTCGTCAGCCATGCTCACCAGCGTAGTGAGCCGGGCCGGCACCCAGAAGCGGCGGTCCCGTCGCGCCCGTCGACTGTGACCCAGACCGCACCGATCCGGTGACCAGTGGTCAGGTCACAGTGGTCCAAGGGGGTCTGGAACATATCCAGTACCTGCGGTACCGTCTAGACATTGCACGTCCGAATGTAAACCTCGCTTGGGGAGGCTCGGGATGGACAGGACGCGAATGGTCCGGCGTTGGCGCCGCAACATGGAGGTGCGCGACGACGCCGAGTACGTCGACATGCTCGCCACACTGTCCGAGGGGTCGGTGCGGCGAAACTTCAACCCGTACACCGACATCGACTGGGACTCGCCGGAGTTCGCGGTCACCGACGACGACCCGCGGTGGATCCTGCCGGCGACCGACCCGCTGGGGCGCCACCCCTGGTACCGGGCGCAGTCCGAAGAGCGCCAGATCAAGATCGGCATGTGGCGCCAGGCCAACGTGGCCAAGGTGGGACTGCACTTCGAATCCATCCTGATCCGCGGCCTGATGAACTACACGTTCTGGCTGCCCAACGGGTCTCCGGAATACCGCTACTGCCTGCACGAATCCGTCGAAGAGTGCAACCACACGATGATGTTCCAGGAGATGGTCAACCGCGTCGGCGCCGACGTCCCCGGGATGCCGCGGATGCTGCGCTGGCTCTCGCCGCTGGTGCCGTTGGTGGCCGGCCCGCTGCCGGCGGCGTTCTTCATCGGGGTGCTCGCCGGTGAGGAGCCCATCGACCACACGCAGAAGAACGTGCTGCGCGAAGGCAAGTCGTTGCACCCGATCATGGAACGGGTGATGGCCATCCACGTGGCCGAGGAGGCGCGGCACATCTCCTTCGCCCACGAGTTCCTGCGCAAGCGGTTGCCGGAGCTGACCCGCAGGCAACGGTTCTGGATCTCGCTGTTCTACCCGCTGACGATGCGCGTGCTGTGCCAGGCCATCGTGGTGCCGCCGAAGGCGTTCTGGGACGAGTTCGACATCCCCCGCGAGGTCAAGAAGGAACTCTTCTTCGCCTCGCCCGAGTCGCGAAAGTGGCTGAGCGACATGTTCGCCGACGTGCGGATGCTGGCGTGTGACACCGGCCTGATGGAGAGCCGTCTGGCGCGGCTGATGTGGCGGATCTGCAAGATCGACGGCAAGCCGTCGCGCTACCGCAGCGAGCCGCAACGCCGGCACCTTGCCGTGGCCCCGGCCGCCTAGCACGTCCCGGTTGCCACATGCCGCATGTGATCACCCAGTCGTGCTGCAACGACGGGTCCTGCGTTTACGCGTGTCCGGTGAACTGCATTCACCCGACACCGGATGAGCCGGGCTTTGCCGCCTCGGAGATGTTGTACATCGACCCGGTGGCTTGCGTGGACTGCGGTGCCTGCGTGAGCGCCTGCCCGGTGGGCGCGATCGTGCCCGACAACCGGCTGGAAGCCAGGCAGCTGCCGTTCGTCGAGATCAACGCGTCGTTCTACCCGAAGCGGCCCGCGGGGGAGAAGTTGCCGCCCACCTCGAAGCTGGCGCCCGTGATTCCCGCGGCCGAGGTGCGCGCCCGTCGCCGGCCGCTGACCGTGGCGATCGTGGGGTCCGGCCCGGCGGCGATGTATGCCGCCGACGAACTGCTCACCCAGCCTGGCGTGCGGGTCAACGTGTTCGAGAAGCTGCCCACGCCGTACGGGCTGGTGCGTGCCGGGGTCGCCCCCGATCATCAGAGCACCAAACAGGTCACAAAGCTGTTCGACCGGGTCGCCGGCCATCGCCACTTCCGGTTCTACCTCAACGTCGAGGTCGGCGAACACCTGAGCCATGCCGATCTGTCGGCGCACCATCACGCCGTGCTCTACGCCGTCGGTGCACCCGAGGACCGTCGGCTCGATATCGACGGGATGGGCCTCGCGGGCACCGGCACTGCCACCCAGGTGGTCGCGTGGATCAACGGCCATCCCGACTTCGCCGGGCTTGCGGTCGATCTCAGTCACGAGCGCGTGGTGATCATCGGCAACGGCAACGTCGCCCTCGATGTGGCCCGGGTGCTCACCGCGGACCCGGACGACCTGGCCCGCACCGACGTCTCCGACCGCGCGCTGGACGCATTCCGACGCTCCGCGGTGCGCGAAGTGGTGATCGCCGCGCGGCGTGGACCCGCCCACTCGGCGTTCACGTTGCCCGAGTTGATCGGGCTCACGGGCTGCTCCGAGGTCGTGTTGGACGCCGGTAACCACGAATTGGTCGCGCGGGATCTCGTGACGGCGTCGGACTCGTTGACCAGGACCAAGCTGGAGATCCTGAGCAAGCTCGGCGACGGGTCGGCGCCGCCCCCGGCTGCCGGGCGCCCGCGAATCCGGTTGGCGTACCAGCTCACACCCGAGCGCGTGCTCGGTGAGCACCGCGCCACCGGCGTGGAGTTCTCGGTCACCGGCACCCGGGAGTTGCGCCGGCTCGACGCGGGTCTCGTGCTGACGTCGATCGGCTATCGCGGCAAGATGATTCGCGACCTTCCGTTCGACGAGTCAGCCGGTGCGGTCCCCAACGAGGATGGACGGGTGGTGGACCCCGGCTCCGGCCGGCCGATGCCGGGCACCTATGTCGCAGGCTGGATCAAGCGGGGGCCCACCGGTTTCATCGGTACCAACAAGTCCTGCTCCTTCCAGACGGTGCAGGCCCTGGTCGCCGATTTCAACGCCGGCGAGTTGGCCGCCCCGGTGGCCCGGCCCGAGGCATTGGAGGAGCTGGTGCGGGCCCGCCGGCCCGACGTCGTCGGCTCCGCCGGGTGGCGTGCGATCGACTCCGCCGAGGTCGCCCGCGGCAGGCGCGACGGACGGCCGCGCAACAAGTTCACCGAAGTCGCCGACATGCTCGCGGCCGCGTCAACCGCCCCGCCCCCGCGGCGGCAGAAGCTGCTCGACCGCCTGCTGGACCGGGGTTAGCGGCCGCGCGCTCGCGCTCCCGCTCCCCGCGAGCGTGCGTGTCGGTACGCCGACACGCCGTGACAGCCGTCAGTTTGCGCGCGCTCGCGCGTCCGCCGTGGCGCGCTCAGGCGCTGGTGCGCACCCGGTCCCAGCCCTCGACCGCCTCCGGGCTGCGCGGGCCCGGACCGACGTAGATGGCCGACGGGCGGACCAGCTTGCCCAGGTGCTTCTGCTCCAGGATGTGGGCGCACCATCCAGCGGTGCGTCCACAGGTGAACATCGCCGGCATCATGTTGGCCGGCACCCGCGCGAAGTCCAGGATCACCGCGGCCCAGAACTCCACGTTGGTTTCGATGGCCCGGTCCGGGCGGCGTTCGCGCAGCTCGGCCAGCGCGGCCTGCTCGAGCGCGACGGCGACCTCGTGGCGCGGGGCGCCCAGCCGCTCGGCGGCCGCGCGCAGGACCCGCGCCCGCGGGTCCTCGGCCCGGTAGACGCGGTGCCCGAATCCCATCAGCTTCTCCCCGCGGTCCAGGATCCCCTTGACCAGGCCGCGGGCGTCGCCGGTGCGCTCGACCTCCTCGATCATCGGCAGCACCCGCGCCGGCGCGCCGCCGTGCAGCGGCCCGCTCATCGCGCCGATCGCGCCGGACAACGCCGCGGCCACATCGGCTCCCGTCGAGGCGATCACCCGCGCGGTGAACGTCGAGGCGTTCATGCCGTGCTCCGCCGCCGACACCCAGTAGGCGTCGATGGCCTCGACGTGCCTGGGGTCGGGCTCGCCCTGCCAGCGCGTCATGAAACGCGCTGTGACGGTGGGGCATTCGTCGATGACCCGCTGGGGAACCGCCGGCTGGTAGATGCCGCGGGCGGACTGCGCGACGTAGGACAGCGCCATCACCGACGCCCGGGCCAGCTGCTCGCGGGCGGTGGCGTCGTCGGTGTCGAGCAGCGGCTTGTAGCCCCAGATGGGTGCCAGCATCGCCAGGCCCGCCTGCACGTCGACGCGCACGTCGCCGGTGTGGATCGGCAGCGGGAAGGGCTCGGCGGGCGGCAGCCCGTGTCCGAACCTGCCGTCGACCAGCAGGGCCCACACGTCGCCGAACGTGACCTTTTGGCTCACCAGGTCTTCGATGTCGACGCCGCGGTAGCGCAGCGCGCCGCCATCCTTGTCCGGCTCGGCGATTTCGGTGGTGAAGGCGACGACGCCTTCGAGGCCGGGCACGAAGTCTTCTGGGACCACAGTCATGGGGAAAATTCTCGCACCCCGTGCCCGCGGCGCTGCTACCGGCCGGTAGCTAAAGCGTCACGCCCGGTAGCGTGGGGCCGATGGTAGGGCCGGACGACCGGCATCTTTCGCAGATGCGGGTGGAATATGGGTCGGTGGAGAAGGACGGCAGCCCCGACCTGGACATCGACTGGCTGGCGGACGGCTGGCTTGCGTTGTTCCGCAGGTGGATTGACGACGCCGAGCGCGCGGGGCTGGCTGAGCCCAACGCCATGGTGTTGGCCACGGTCGCGGACGGCAGGCCCGTAAGCCGAACGGTGTTGTGCAAGAGCGCCGACGAGACCGGAATCACATTTTTCACCAACTACGACTCGGCCAAGGGTGCCGAGCTGGCGTCGACGCCCTTCGCGTCGGCCACCTTCCCCTGGTTCCGGCTGGGCCGGCAGGTCCATATCCGCGGGCCGGTCAGCCGGGTCGAGCCTCAGGCCACCGCGGACTACTGGGCCAGGCGCCCGCGCGGCTCGCAACTGGGAGCGTGGGCCTCGCAGCAGTCGCGGCCCATCGCGTCGCGGCGGGCGCTGCTCGACCAGCTGGCCGAGGTGACCGCGCGTTTCGCCGCCACCGAGAGCGTGCCGGTGCCCCCCAACTGGGGCGGGTATCTCATCGCGCCTGAGGTGGTGGAGTTCTGGCAGGGGCGGGAAAATCGGCTGCACAACCGGATTCGGGTCAGCGGCGGCCGTGTGGAGCGTCTGCAGCCCTGACGGCGCCGGACGAAAGGCCGCACGACCAGCGAACCGGACCCCGGGCAGGCGCGCCGTCGCGATAACGACTACCTTCAGCAGTACGCACCCGCGTGCGGGGCAGCCATATCAGATCAGCCAGAGTGCAAAGGGGTTCTCGTGGCCGACACCGACGACAGCGCGACACTCCGTTATCCGGGGGGCGAAATCGACCTGGAGGTCGTCCGCGCCACCGAAGGAAACGACGGTATTGCGCTCGGATCCCTCTTGGCCAAGACGGGGTACACCACCTTCGACAACGGCTTCGTCAACACCGCGTCCACCAAGAGTTCCATCACCTACATCGACGGCGAGGCCGGCATCCTGCGGTACCGGGGCATCCCGATCGAGCAGCTGGCGGAGAAGTCGACGTTCATCGAGGTCAGCTACCTGCTGATCTACGGCGAGCTGCCGGACAAGCAACAGCTGGCCGAGTTCACCAACCGGATTCAGCGCCACACCATGCTGCACGAGGATCTCAAGCGGTTCTTCGACGGCTTCCCGCCCAACGCCCACCCGATGCCGGTGCTGTCCAGCGTCGTCAACGCGTTGAGCTCGTACTATCCGGACGCGCTGGACCCGATGGACACCGAGCAGGTGGAGCTGTCGACCACCCGCCTGCTGGCCAAGCTGCCGACCATCGCCGCGTATGCCTACAAGAAGTCGATCGGGCAGCCGTTCCTCTACCCGGACAACTCGCTGACCCTGGTGGAGAACTTCCTGCGGATGACGTTCGGGTTGCCGGCCGAGCCCTACGTGGCCGATCCCGAAATCGTACGGGCGCTGGACATGCTGTTCATTCTGCACGCCGACCACGAGCAGAACTGCTCGACGTCGACGGTCCGACTGGTCGGCTCGTCCCGGGCCAACCTTTTCACCTCGATCTCCGGCGGGATCAACGCGCTGTGGGGTCCGCTGCACGGCGGCGCCAACCAGGCGGTGCTCGAGATGCTCGAGCAGATTCGCGAGAGCGGCGACGGTGTCGGGGAATTCGTCCGGAAGGTCAAGAACCGCGAGGCCGGCGTAAAGCTCATGGGCTTCGGCCACCGCGTCTACAAGAACTACGACCCCCGGGCGCGCATCGTCAAGGAGCAGGCCGACAAGATCCTTTCCAAGATCGGCGGGGACGACGACCTGCTGGGCATCGCGAAGGAACTCGAAGAAACGGCGCTGACCGACGACTACTTCATCGAGCGCAAGCTCTACCCCAACGTCGACTTCTACACCGGCCTGATCTACCGGGCCCTCGGGTTCCCGACCCGGATGTTCACGGTGTTGTTCGCGTTGGGCCGGCTGCCCGGCTGGATCGCGCACTGGCGTGAGATGCACGACGAGGGCGACAGCAAGATCGGCCGTCCGCGCCAGATCTACACCGGCTACACCGAGCGCGACTACGTGAGCATCGACGCGCGCTAGACCGGCGCGTTCGCGTCACAGGGACGACAGGACCGCCGTCGCGGCGGTTGTGACCGCCGATGCCCGACATCGCACCACCGCGGCGGGCGCCCGACCCGCACACCATGGTCCGCCGAGTAACCCGTCGAGGACCGCGGGGGTGACGCCGGCCAGGAGGAACCGCCCACGGACCACGTGGTCTTGGCCCCCGACGCGGTAACGCGCCCGCCCGTCCGGGTCGACGGCGTAGGACGTCGGCGCCGGTGACGATTTCGGCTCCCTGGCCGCGACCAGCCCGTTGTGGCCGCCGCTCACCACGCCGACGCCGACATCCGCCGTGCGTTGCGTCAGCTCAGGTAGCCCTCGACCTCGTCGGGCGGACGTACCTCCGCCTCGCGGGGATCGCCACCGCTGTCGCGCAGCGCCCGGCGCTGCCGCAGCAGGTCCCAGCACTGGTCGAGCTCGACTTCCAGCCGGCGCAGGCGCTCGTGTTCCTCGGACGCGCTGACGTCGCCGTGCTGCACCTGCGACCGCAGCGCTTTCTCCTCGGCGACCAGTTCGCGGATGCGCCCCAGCGTTTCGGTGTCGGTCGGTTTACTGCCGTTGCCCATCGCTCCAGTGTGCCCGACCTAAAGTCGCGCCGCTCCGGACTAGGTAGGCTGCATATCGCCCGAAGAACCGACGGGCACGGGGATGGAAATTGAGCTAGGGGGCGGAAGTGAGTTTAGGGACGGGTTTGAGTCGACCGCCCGAGACAACAGACCCGGGGCGAAGTCCGGAAATGTTCCGGCGGTCGCTGGGTCGTCCCTGGCTGATCGCGTTGTTGGTCATTCCGTTGTCTTTCCGGCGGTCACTCGGCCTGCCCTGGCTAATTGCCCTCGTCGTTATTCCATTGCTGATAGCGGTCATCGGCTACGGCGCGTTGGACCGCCCGGCCGCCACCACGGGACCGACCGGTGCGCTCCCGACCTTGACACCGCCGAACAAAGCCGAAGCCCCGAAGTTGTCCCTGGCGCCGCTTTCCATTGTCCGTAACGGCAACGACGTCGCGCTCAGCGGTAATTTCCCGGATGATTCCGACAAGTCGGCTTTGATCGCGGCGCTCAAGAAGGCCCTGGGCCCGGGTACCAACATCATCGACCAAATTATTATCGACCCCAAAGTCGATTCACTCGACTTTTCAAATGCCGGAGTGCTTTTCAAAGACAGCGCGTCGATTCTCGATTTCAATCTGACGGTCAATGGGAACACGATCATCTTGGCGGGTACCACCGGATCGCAGGACGAGAAGATAGCGGTGGAGCGTGACGCCGCGACCACGTGGTCGGGTGTGAACGTGGTCGACAGTCTCGTGGTCACGGGGACGGCGTCCCCCGGAGAACCCGGCTCGCCTCCACCGCCCCCCGCGGCGTGTCCGGATCTACCCTCGGCCATCAACGCGGTGACGGGTGGGCAGATCGCCTTCGGTGCAGACGGGTTCAGCTTGACCCCGGCCGACGAGCAAAGCCTCAGCCAGGTGGCGGAGCAGCTGAAGGCATGTCCCTCGGCCCGAGCGACGATCAACGGTTACAGCGACGACAACGGCACCGAGGCCATTAACATTGCGCTGAGCAGCCAACGAGCGCAAAAGGTCGCTGACTTCCTGGCTGGCCGTGGCGTCCCCAGCGGCCAGTTGGTGGTCAAGGGTCTGGGATCGGTCAACCCGGTGGTTCCCAACGACACGGCCGGGGCCCGCGCCAAGAATCGCCGCGTCGAAATAGTGGTCAGCTGAATAATGGTCAGCTAAGGAGAAGCAGCATGGATTTCATCATCCAGTGGTTGTGGTACCTGCTGGCTTTTGTGGCGGGCTCGGCCCTCGCCTGGGTGATCGCGACGAGACTGGTCAAGCGCAGCGCCGCCAGGAAAGTTTTTGCCGGTCTGACCGGCGAGGAGACCGGAGTGCGGCGATGAGTCACGTGCACTGGTGGCTGGTCGGCTTGTCCTTCGTCATGGGATTGGTGTTGACGTCCGCGCTGATACTGCGCCCGGCCAAGGGCTCTTCGCTGTTGGAGAAGTCACTGGAGGCCGCAATGGCGGGCATCGGGGAGCCACCCGGTCCGCCGCCCAGCACTCTTGAGTGGCCTAGCGCGCAGGGGGCTCACGCTGTCGACTTGTTGACCACGACGGTTGCGGTTCCCGACGAATGGGTGGCGACGGAGGCCCCGGCCGAGGAAGAGGGGGAGGCCCCGGCCGTCGAGGAACCTGTGCCGGCCAGCCCCGCGGCTGTCGAGGATTTGTTGTCGAGGGAAAGCCCGGTTGCCGAGGAGCCGGCGTCGGCGGAAGAACTCGCGGTTGCCGAGGAGCCGATGCCGGCGGCTGAGCGGCCGGTGGCCCGGAGGGCCTCCGGTATCGAGGACCTGTTGGCAAGGAAGGCCCCCGTTGTCGTGGAGGCCCCGGTTGTCGCGGAGTCGGTGACCGTGGAGGCCCCTGAGGAGGCCCCGAGTGGTGAAGAGGCCCCGCGTGCTGAAGCGACTCCCGTGGCAGAGGAGGCCCCGGTGGCTGAGGAGGCCCCGGTGGCTGAGGAGGCCTCGGTTGTCGACGAGGCCCGGCTTACCGAAGAGGCCCCGCGTGCCGAAGAGACCCGGGTGGCTAAGGAGGTGCCGGTTGTCGCGGAGCCCCCCCGTGCTGAAGAGGCCCCGGTTACTGAAGCGGCCCCGGTGGCTGAGGAGGCACCGGTGCCCGGAGAGTCGCCGCCTGTGGGGCACTCGGTCGCCGAGGAGCCGGTGACCACGGAGTTCCCGGTGACCGATGAGTCACCCTGGACGACGCGGCCCGGCACGCCGGTCCAGCCGGTGAACGAGGCCCCAGGCGGCCCGCCGGTCCCGTCGGTGCGCAAGCCCCCGCCCGCCGCGACGGCGCCGGTGCGCAAGCCCCCGCCCGCGAAGAAGGCCCCACCCGCGAAGGCCCCGCCGGTGAAGAAGGCCCCACCCGGCAAAAGGCCGCGGCCTGCCAAAGCGGCGCCGCCAAAGCGGCCCACGCTGCCGTATGCGCCGTACGGTCCCGGCTCCGCCCGCGCCACCCCCGAGGGTGGCGGACCGTCGGGCTGGTTGGTGAAGGGGCGCTCGGATACCCGGCTCTTCTACACTCCCGACGACCCTGCCTATTACCTCACGGTCGCCCAAGTCTGGTTCAAGGACGAGCAGGCGGCTGTGCGGGCCGCCTTCACGCCCTGGCGTAACAGCTCCCGGAGGAAGTGACCCGCGGAGTCGGCGGGCTTTCGCGTGATGGCGTGGGCCTGATCAGCAGGGACCGGGCAGCCGCAGCACCAGCCGGGCGCCGCCCAGCGGGCTGTCCTCCAGCGATGCGATGCCGCGGTGCAGCTTGGCCTGCTGGGCCACCAACGCCAGCCCCAGGCCCGACCCCGAATGCGAGGCCGTGGACCCGCGGGAGAACCGCTCGAACACCACCCGGCGCTCCTCCTCGGGCACTCCGCTGCCGTTGTCGTCGACGGTGATCTCCACTCCGGCCCGAGAGCTGACCGCCGACAGCTGGACCCGGGTGGCGCCGCCGTGCTTGACGGCGTTGGCGATCGCGTTGTCCACGGCGAGACGCAACCCCGCCGGCAGCCCCACGATGATGCAGGTGGGCGACGGCACCAGTGAGACATCGAGGTCGGGGTAGACCCGGGTGGCGTCATGGGCGGCCCGGTCGAGCAACTCGGTGATGTCCACCGGCACGTGGTCATCAGACGTCGACAGTTCGCCCTGTGCCAAGCGCTCCAGCGCGCTCAGCGTGGCCTCGATGCGCGACTGGGTGCGCACGACGTCGTTGATCACCTCCGTGCGTTGGTCTTCGGCCAGGTCGAGGGTGGACAACACCTCGAGATTGGTGCGCATCGCGGTCAGGGGAGTGCGCAGTTCGTGCGAAGAGACGGCCGCGAAATCGCGGGCCGAGGCGAGCGCCTCCTTGGTGCGGTTCTGCTCCCTCCAGATTCGCTGCAGCATGCCCCGCATCGCTTCGGCGATCTCCACCGCCTCACTGGCTCCGCGCACCTCCACCTGTGGCGCCTCGTCGCCCGCGTCGATCGAGCGGGTCTGCTGGGCGAGCTGTTTGAACGGGCGCACCGCGAAGGCCGCCAGCAGCCAGGCGAACACCGCCGCCGCCCCGATCGCGAAACCGCAGATCAGCAGCACCCTGCGGTGCAGGTTATTGGTCTCGGCGATGGTGGTGTCATACGTCGCGCCCACGGCCACCGAGGTCGGCTGCGGGCCCGGGATCTCCACCGTGCGCACCCGGTACCGCACGCCGTGCACATAGTCGTCGGCGTAGTCGACGTTGAGCTTCGGCAACGTGACGCCCGAATTCGACTTGACCAGGTCACCGCGCCGAACCGTGATGATGGCGTCCTGGTCGTTGGGCGTACGCGGTATCTCGTCCAGGCCGCGCGGCAGGAACGGGATCGCAAAGCCCGCGGCCTCGTCGAGCCGGCGGTCCAGTCGTTCCTTGCGGTCGTTGGTGATCCCGACCCAGACGACCGTGCCGACGATGAGCACCGGAATCGCCGCGCCGATGACCGTCGCGACGACGACCCGCGTTCGCAGCGACGGCGTACGGGCGAAGATCCGCGACAAAACACGCATGACCCGCTTCGATTCGGTCACTGCATACGCAGCACGAACCCGACCCCGCGAACGGTGTGCAGCAGGCGGGGGCCGCCGTTGGCCTCCAGCTTGCGGCGCAGATACCCGATGAACACGTCGACGACGTTGGTGTCGGCGGCGAAGTCGTAACCCCACACCAGCTCCAGCAGCTGGGCGCGCGACAGCACCGCGGTCTTGTGCTCGGCCAGCACCGCCAACAGGTCGAACTCCCGCTTGGTCAGGTCGACGTCGACGCCGTTGACCCGGGCCCGCCGGCCGGGGATGTCGACTTCCAGCGGACCCACGGTGATGGTTTCCGACGACGACGTCGCGGTCGCGCCGCGACGTCGCAGCAGCGCCTTGACCCGCGCCACCAGCTCGGCCAGCACGAACGGTTTGACCAGGTAGTCGTCGGCGCCGGCTTCCAGGCCCGCCACCCGGTCGTCGACGGAGCTGCGGGCGGACAGCACGCAGACCGGCACGTCGTTGTCCATGGCGCGCAGCGCGGTCACCACGCTGACCCCGTCCAGGACGGGCATGTTGATGTCGAGCACGATCGCGTCGGGGCGCGTCTCGGTGGCGCTGCGCAAGGCCTCGGCGCCGTCGACCGCCGTCGACACCTCGAAGCCGGACAGGCGCAGACCGCGTTCCAACGAGGCAAGCACGTCGGAGTCGTCGTCGACGACCAAAACCCGAGGCGAGGTCGCACCAGTGTCCATGCCGACCATTTTGCCGGATCGCTGGCCCTGGCGCGGGGAGGCCGACGGGCCGGGTCGCCGCTTCGCCCGACTACACCGACTGTCCGGCGACCATGCGGCGGTCGATCGAGCGCAGGGTCGCGGCGAATCCCAGCCAGATGATCACTGATCCCACGGACAATCCGCCGAGCATGGCGAATGCGAACGGGAACCCGAGGTGTTGGGCCGCGACGCCGCCTAGCAGTGGACTGAGCGCGCCGCCGAGGCCCTGCGCTGCCATGATGACACCCTGACCGGCATTGATGTGGCCGGTGCCGTCGAGAATGCGGGCCACCAGTCCGGGCACCGCCACCGACAGCATGCCTGCACCGATACCGTCCAGTATTTGCACCGGGACCACCCCCCAGGTCGTTATGACGTTCGCGGCGAGCAGGCCTCGAACTGGTAGGGCGGCGAATGCGATCAAGATGGCCGGCCAGTAGCCACGCGTCTGGGCGATCCGCGTCGAGATAAGCGCGGCCGGAACCATCACCGCCTGGGCGACGACGACCGTGCTCGCCACGGTGGTGAACGGGTTGGCCTGCTTGGCGACCACGGCAAGCCCGTATAGCGGCAGCATGGCGGCATTTGCCAGATGGAACAGCACCAACGCGGCGGCCAACACCAACAGAGGGCGCGACCCCGCGAGGACCCGCATAGCCTTTACCGGAGTTTCGTCGTCGCTGCGCGCCTCCCCGCGGGCAATGTGGTGTTCGATGTGGCCGGGAGGAATGGCCAGTACCGCCGCGATCGTCGCCACGGCGAACATCGCAGCCAGCCCGAAAACGCCAACGTATCCGAACGCCAAACCGAGTAGGCCGCCGATGCCCGCTCCCGCCATGTTGCCCGCATGGTTGTAGGCCTGGTTGCGACCGAATTGCTTCGCAAAACCGTCCTGGCCCACGACGCCCAGCGTGATGCCGATCAGTGCGGGGGCGATTGTGGCACCCGAGACGCACATGGTGGCCTGGGCGGCGGCGATAACCCAGAAATTGTGCGCCGTCAGGATCACCGCCGCAGCTGCAACGGCGGCTGAACCGGCCAGGATGACGCATGCTCGCTTGTGCCGCGTGGCGTCTACCAACGCCCCTGCGGGTGCGACGGCGGCCATTCCGACAATCGCACCGATGGTGATCACTGCACCGATGGCGCCAGTGGCCCACCCACGGCCGGCCAGCAGAACACCCAGGAAAGGGCCCATGCCGGCCTCCATGTCGGCCATGCTGAAATTCACCGCTTCCAGGGCGCGACGAGCCCGGGCACTGGTCTTCGGAGCCGGGACAAGGGTGTACGGCATCCCTTGATTGTCGCGGACTGCCAGCCGTTGCGCCCACCTACCGGTGGTGTTGACGGGCCGATGGCACGTCGTGTGCGGAGGGGCCATAATTAGCACTCATCGGATGAGATTGCTAACGCGTGTGATCAAGTGACAAGGAGGAAACTTCAATGCGCGGTGCCGATTTCGTCTTTCCGTCCGAAGTCTCGGACTCCGGCCGTCCCCTGCGGATCGTCCTCGTCGCTCCGCCCTATTTCGACGTTCCGCCGCACGGCTACGGCGGTGTCGAGGCCGTCGTAGCGGACCTGGCCGACACGCTCGTAGATCGCGGGCACCAGGTCACCTTGCTCGGCGCCGGAGAACCCGGCACGACAGCGCACTTCATCCCGTTGTGGGATCGCACCATGCACGACCGGCTGGGCGAGCCGTATCCGGAGGTGATGCACGCTCTGAAGGTGCGCAGTGCCATCACCCGGATCGTCGCTGCCCAGGGTGTCGACATCGTGCACGACCACACCTTCGCCGGCCCGATCAACGCACCGGTCTACCACGCGCTCGGGGTGCCGACGGTAGTGACGGTGCACGGTCCCATCGACGACGATCTGCATCCTTACTACCGGGAGCTCAGCGGCGATGTCGGGCTGGTGGCGATCAGCGACAGGCAGCGAGCCCTGGCCCCGGACCTGAACTGGATCGGCCGAGTGCACAACGCGCTGAGGTTGGACGATTGGCCGTTCGAGACCGAAAAAGCCGACTACGCTCTCTTCCTCGGCAGGTACGCTCCTTACAAGGGTGCGCACTTGGCTCTGGAGGCGGCGCACGCGGCAGGTCTTCCCTTGGTGTTGGCCGGCAAGTGCAACGAGCCGGCGGAAAAGCAGTACTTCGAGGACTGCGTACGGCCGCTGCTCACCGCGGACGACCACGTGTTCGGTGAGGCTGACGGTGTGAGCAAGCGGAAGCTGTTGGCCGGGGCCCGTTGTCTGCTGTTCCCCATCCAATGGGAAGAGCCGTTCGGGATCGTGATGATCGAAGCAATGGCGTGCGGCACGCCCGTCGTCGCGTTGCGTGGAGGGGCCGTCCCAGAGGTGGTCGTGGACGGTGTGACGGGCGTGGTGTGTGATGTGGTCGATGATCTGCCCGCTGCGATCGAACGGGCGCGGTCGATCGATTCGCTCGCTTGCCGGCATCACGTTGCTAAGAACTTCGAAGTCACGCAGTTCGGCGCTGCCTACGAGCGGATTTACCGAAAGGTGCTGCGACACCAGGCATCAGCTCGTCGTGTGCCGGGCTGGCGGTCGGTAGAAACCCTTGAGCTCCCGGTAGCCGATGCCAGACGGAAAGTGAGCGCATGACGGGGCCGGCGGCGTTCAACACCGGAGCTCCAGCCGCGATCGGTCTCGGCAGCGACACGGTGACACTGCTCGAAGGCGGAACGTTCTGCCTATCCGACCGCCACGGCGACGTCCTGGTAGGCGGTTCGCACGGGTTGTTTTTCCGGGATGCGCGGGTGTTATCACGGTGGGAGTTGCGCGTGGACGGTCAGGTCGCCGAGTCTTTATCCGTCGAATCGACGGAAGCATTCGCTGCGCAGTTTATTTCGCGTCGGGCTCCACGTTCGGGATTGGTGGACAGCACGTTGCTCGTGGTGCGCGAGCGGTTGGTCGGCGATGGGCTGCGGGAGACCATTTCGCTGCACAACCTCGACAAGGAGACGACGGTTGTGTCACTCGAACTGCACGTCGATGCCGACTTCGCCGACCTGTTCGCCGTCAAGGAGGGGCGGGCGCTGGTGGGTGCAGCGGAAATGACGGTCACTGACGGGGAACTCTTGTTGCGCGAGCGGGGCGATCGGGTGCGTGGCGTGGCGGTGACCGCAACCGGTGGCGCGGTGGTGTTGCCCGCGTCGCTGAATTGGCGTGCCGTCGTGCCCCCAGGAAAATGCTGGCGGACGGAAATCGTGGTTCAGCCGACATGGGCGGAACACAAGATCAGCACTCGTTTTCGCCGCGGCGAAGATGTCGAGTCGACCGCCCCGGCGCGCAAGATCGAGGCGTGGCACGACACCGCGACTACGGTCGAGACGAACAATCCGGCGTTAGCGCAGGTGTTGCGTCAAACCGAAAGCGACCTCGGCGCCTTGCTCATTCACGACGAGCACAACCGCGGCGACGACGGCCGCGACCGGGTGTTCGTCGCGGCCGGGGCGCCGTGGTTCATGACGTTGTTCGGTCGGGACAGCTTGCTGACCGCCTGGATGGCGTTGCCGCTGGACGTGGGACTTTCGATCGGCACACTACAGCGACTGGCAGCATTGCAAGGACGGCACGTCGACCTGGTCACGGAGGAACAACCAGGCCGGATCATGCATGAAATCCGGCGCGGTCCGGCCAGCTCCGACGTTTTGGGTGGCAACGTCTATTACGGCGCGGTCGATGCCACCCCGCTGTTCGTGATGCTACTTGCCGAATCATGGCGTTGGGGTGCCGACGAAGCGTCGGTACGGTCGCTGCTACCCGCCGCCGACGCGGCATTGACGTGGGCGGAACGCTATGGCGACCGTGATGGCGACTGTTTTATCGAGTACCAGCGCGCCACCGACCGGGGGTTGATCAACCAGGGTTGGAAGGACAGCTTCAATGGCGTCAACGACGCCGTCGGCCGCCTGGCCGAACCTCCCGTTGCGTTGTGCGAAGTTCAGGCCTACTTGTATGCGGCCCTCATGTCGGGAGCGGAGCTCGTCGATGCGTTCGGCGACGCCGCCAAAGCGGCACAGCTACGGAAGCGTGCCCAGAAACTGAGGGCCGACTTCGCCGAGGCCTTCTGGCTGCCGGATAAAGGCTGGTATGCGGTTGCGCTCGACGGTGCTAAGCGTCCGGTCGATGCATTGACCAGCAATGTCGGTCATTGTCTGTGGACTGGGATTGCCACGGATGAGCACGCTGCGGCCGTCATCGAGCGGCTGTCCGGTCCCGAGATGGACTCCGGGTTCGGATTACGCACGCTGGCGACCACTATGGGCGCGTACAACCCGATGAGCTACCACAACGGCTCCGTGTGGCCGCATGACACGGCCATCGTCGTAGCCGGTTTGCTGCGCTACCGGCATGTGCCAGGCGCAGTAGCGCTGGCCGAACGCCTCGCCACCGGCCTCCTTGATGCGGCAACAGCATTCGGGGGGCGCCTCCCCGAGCTGTTCTGCGGGTTTGACCGTTCACAGTTCGCTGCGCCGGTGCCCTATCCCACCTCCTGCTCACCCCAAGCGTGGGCCAGCGCGGCGCCGTTGCTCCTCCTCCGGTCGTTTCTGGGGCTTGAACCGCATGTGCCACATCGCGTCCTCACCGTGTCCCCTCAGCTGCCGTCCACGTGGGGCACGATCGCGCTGACCAATTTGCGACTCGGCAACGCGACGGTTCACATCGAGGCCGAGGGCGAGACCGTCACGGCGGACGGCCTGGGCGAGGACTGGCGGCTTGTGACCTCTGCGACATGACACGGCGCCGCAAAGTTCAGGGCAAGCCGATGCGCCGGTAGCGTCGCAGCCGCGCGGCCAGCCTCTCGCCGTCCGGCACGTTCCGCAACGCGTGCAGCTCGGCGGCGATGGCCTGCGACATTCGCTGGCTGAACTCGGCCGGTTCGTCGGCGGCGTCGGGCTCCTCGGGCACCACGACGTCGACGATCCCGGCGGCCAGCAACTCGGCCGAGCGGATGCCCTGGATCGCGGCGAGCTCGGCCGCGTGTGCGGTGTCCCGGAAGACGATCGCGCTGGCCCCCTCGGGTGGCAACGGCGCGAGCCAGCCGTGCAGCGCGGCCAGCACGCGGTCGGCGGGGACCATCGCCAGCGCCGGCCCGCCGCTGCCCTGCCCGAGCAGCACCGACACCGTCGGGGTGTCCAGCGTCACCAGCTCGGCCAGGCACTGGGCGATCTGGGCGGCCAGCCCGTCCTGCTCGGCCTCGGCCGACAACGCGGGCCCGGCCGTGTCGATCACCAGCACCAGGGGCAGGCGCAATTCGGCGGCCAGCGCCATGCCGCGCCGGGCCTCGCGCAACGCGGCCGGCCCGACCAGACCGCCAGTCACCCGTTGTTGGCCCAGCACCACCGCGGGCTGGCCGGCGAATCGCGCCAGCGCCAGCAGGGTGGTCGCCGCCTCGCCGTAACCGGTGCCCGACAACAGCACCACGTCACTCGCGCCGTGCCGCAACAGGAACCTGACGCCCGGCCGGTCCGGTCGCCGGGAAGCCATCACCGAATCCCACGCCGGCACGTCGGCGATCGGTCGCGCCGGTGGCGGATCCGGCAGCGGTTCCGCGGGGTCGGCGATGACCGTCAGCGCGCGGTCCAGCGTCCGGCGCAGCTCGTCGAGGGCGACGACACCGTCGAGGACTCCGTAGCGTTGCAGGTTCTCCGCGGTTTGCACGCCTTCCGGGAAGGGTTCGTCGTACAGCAACTCGTAGACGCGCGGACCCAGAAAGCCGATCAGGGCGCCCGGCTCGGCGATCGTGACATGGCCCAGCGATCCCCACGAAGCGAACACCCCGCCCGTGGTCGGGTGGCGCAGGTAGACCAGGTAGGGCAGGTGCGCCCGCTTGTGCAGCGTCACCGCGGCCGCGATTTTCACCATCTGCAGGAACGCGACGGTGCCCTCCTGCATACGGGTGCCGCCGGAACTCGGCGAGGCCAGCAGCGGCAGCCGCTCGGCGGTGGCCCGCTCGACCGCGGCGGTGATCCGTTCGGCCGCGGCCACCCCGATCGAGCCGCCCAGGAAGCCGAACTCGCAGACGATCACCGCCACCCGGCGCCCGTAGATCCGGCCCTCGCCGGTGAGCACCGATTCGTCCAGACCGGTGGCGGCCCGCGCCTCGGCCAGTTCCCGCTCGTAGGACTCGCTGAGCGGCAACGGTGGCGGCGCACCGTCCCAGCTGAGAAAGGATCCCTCGTCCAGCACCGCGTCCCGGAGTTGACCGGCCGTGATACGACTCACGACACGAGGCTATATAGGGTGGCCTCCATGATCGGTGTCACCCAGGCCGGGGCCGTTTTGACCATTGAGCTGCAACGACCCGAGCGTCGCAACGCCCTGAACTCCCAGCTCGTCGAGGAGTTGCGGGAGACTTTCCAGAAGGCCGGCGACGGGACGGTCCGGGCGATCGTGCTGACCGGCCAGGGCACCGCGTTCTGCGCCGGCGCCGACCTGAGCGGTGACGCCTTCGCGGCCGACTACCCTGACCGGCTCATCGAACTGCACCGGTTGATGGACGCCACCCTGATCCCGGTGATCGGCGCCGTCAACGGCCCCGCCATCGGCGCGGGACTGCAGCTGGCCATGCGCTGTGACCTGCGGGTGGTCGCACCTGAGGCGTTCTTCCAGTTCCCGACGTCGAAGTACGGTCTGGCCCTGGACAATTGGAGCATCCGCCGACTGGCCTCGCTGGTCGGCCACGGCCGGGCCAGCGCGATGCTGCTGACCGCGGAGAAGCTGACCGCCGAGACGGCGCTGCAGACCGGGATGGCCAACCGCATCGGTACTCTCTCCGACGCCCAGGCGTGGGCCGACGAGATCGCCGGCCTGGCCCCGCTGGCCATCCAGCACGCCAAGCGGGTGCTCAACGACGACGGAGCCATGGACGATCAGCTGCCGATCCACAAGGAGCTTTTCGACAAGGCGTGGGCGAGCAAGGACGTCGTCGAGGCCCAGGTCGCCCGCATCGAGAAGCGGCCGCCCAACTTCACGGGCGCCTGACGGCCATGGTGCGGGGGGCGCTGCGGCTGGCCGCCGGCACGGCCTCGGTGGCCGCCGGGGGCTGGGTGGTTCGCGCGCTGCACGGCGCGCCGATGGCGCTGGGCGCGGACCCCGCGTCGATCCGGGCGGTGGCGGAGCGCTCGCCACACTACCGCGACGGCGTCTTCGTCAACCTGGACCCGGTGTCGATGTTCACCGTGGACCGCGAGGAGCTGAGGCTCATCGCCTGGGAGCTGGTGGCCGGGCGCGCCAGAAGCCGCCCGCCGGCCTCGATCCCGCTGAGTGCGCCCGGGATCTTCGACAGCGACCCCGGCCGGCTGGCCGTGAGCTGGTTCGGTCACTCCACCGCGCTGCTGGAGATCGACGGCTACCGGGTGCTGACGGATCCGGTGTGGAGCCGGCGGTGCTCACCGTCGGACGTGGTCGGCCCGGAGCGGCTGCATCCGCCGCCCGTGCAGCTGGAGGCGCTGCCCGCCCTCGACGCCGTGGTCATCAGTCACGACCACTACGACCACCTCGACATCGACACGGTCATGACGCTGGCCCGCACGCAACGGGCCCCGTTCTTCGTGCCGCTGGGGGTGGGCGCTCACCTGCGCGCGTGGGGCATACCCGAGCACCGTGTCGTCGAACTCGACTGGCACCAGAGCGCCCGGGTCGACGAACTCACCCTGGTCTGCGCCCCGGCGCGGCACTTCTCGGGACGCTTCCTGGACCGCAACACCACGCTGTGGGCGTCGTGGGCGATGGTCGGGCCGCGTCATCGCGCCTATTTCGGCGGCGACACCGGCTACACCGCAAGCTTCGCCCGGATCGGCGCCGACCACGGGCCGTTCGACCTGACGCTGCTGCCCATCGGCGCCTACAACCGGGCCTGGCCGGACATCCACATGAACCCCGAGGAAGCGGTGCGGGCCCATCTCGACATGACGGCCGCCGGGTCGGGCCTGTTGGTGCCCGTTCATTGGGGCACCTTCCGCCTCGCCCCGCATCCGTGGGCGGAGCCGGTCGAGCGTCTGCTCGAGGCCGCCGAAGCCGCCGGCGTCGAGGTGGCGGTCCCGGTGCCCGGCGAACGCGTCGGCCCGGCCGGTCGCACGAGCGCCGACGCCTGGTGGCGGCTCTGACCTCAGCCCAGCATGGACAGCCAGGTATCCCACTGCTCGGCGCGCCGGGTCCAGTTGTTCTCGGCGACCGTGTAGGTGACCTGAGCCCGCAGGCGGGCCTCGGTGCCGTCGGGATCGGCCTCGCGCGCGGCCAGTGAGCTGATGACGCGCTCGGCGAAGGCCTCGGCGTGGGCGTGGGGATCGGCCAGCGGCTCCATCAGTTCGACGAAACCGGCGCCCGTCTCGGGCAAAGCGCCGAGATCGCTGGTGACGACGGTGCACCCGGCCGCCATCGCTTCCATCACGGCGATGCAGGACGTTTCGGCGAAGGTGTTGGGGTAGGCCAGCATCGCGGCGCCGCGCAGCGCGTTTGCCAGTGCCGGCTGGGCGACCGAGCCGTGATAGGCGACGCCGGGTGCGTCGCGGGCCGCGTCGTAGAGCGGGCGGAACGGGTCCATCAGGGCGTTGTAGACGGCCATGCTGCTGTAGACCTCGAGGCGGGCGTCCGGCACCGCGGTCCGGACGAGGGCGAACGCGTCCAGCAGCCGGTCCAGCCCCCGATAGGGCGTGCTGGTGTAGCACAGGGTCGGCGGGCCCGATTTGGCCGGCAGGATCGGGCCGTCGGCGAACAACTCGGCGAAGGCCGGGCCGACGGCGTTGCGCAGGATGCCGATGCGTGCGGGATCGAGCCCGAACGCCTGGTGGAAACGGTCGGCCTGCCACTCGCTGACCATGGCGAAACCATGGAACAGCGCCCGGATCTCGGGCTGCGCCAAGGGGGCGACGAACGGCTGGTCGTGCGCCAGGCCGGTCCACAGGACGTGGCGGGCCTGCGGCCGGCACAGCGCCATGAGTTCGGCGAGCCTGGCATGCACCCCGCCCAGGTGCACGACGCAGTCTGCGTTTCGGAGCGCGCCGTCCTCGACGACGGGGATCGGTTGGCAGTGGACCCCGCGCACCAGCTTGACCTCGGCGTCACGACTGGCCAGCGTGACCCGGTGACCCAGCTTCACCAGTTCGGTGCTCAGGTAGCAGGCCGCTGACTGCGAGCCGCCCAAGGGCCGGTCGAACGGCGTGTCCGGATCGTAAGCCGAGGCGGCGGCGTCGACGAACACGATGTCCATGCGCCCGCACTTTAGGTGCCCGAGCGATCAGTCCGCCAACCGGCGTACCACGCTAGAGTTCCGCCATGGCGAAACGCGCGGCAACGGCCGCTGTCGTGATGTTGTCGATGGCGTTCACCGGATGCGAAACCGCACAACACCTGTCGAACCCGCCGTCGGCGGTGTCGCAGACCCCACCCAACGAGTTCTCGGGAGTTGACATCCCGCCCGGCCGCATCGGCGACGCCGTATCCAGAGTCGACGGCCTAGTCGCCGACCTGATGAAGACCAGCGGCATCCCGGGCATGGCGGTCGCCATCGTGCACGGAGGGAAAACGCTGTACGCCAAGGGTTTCGGGGTCAGGGACGCGAGCAGGGGTGACCGTCAGGATAACTGGGTCGACGCCGACACCGTCTTCCAGCTGGCATCGTTGTCCAAGTCGGTGGGTGCGACGGTGGTGGCGCACGAGGTGACCGACAAGGTGATCGCCTGGGACACGCCGGTGACGTCGGTGCTGCCGTGGTTCTCGCTGTCCGACCCCTACGTCACCAGCCACGTGACCGTAGCCGACTTCTATTCGCACCGTTCCGGGCTGCCCGACCACGCCGGCGACAAGCTCGAGGACCTGGGCTACGACCGCCGCCAGACGCTGGAGAGGCTGAAGTACCTGCCGCTGGCCCCATTTCGAAACACATACTCCTACACCAACTTCGGCGTGACAACCGCGGCCGAGGCGGTGGCCGCGGCGGCGGGCAAACCGTGGGAGGACCTTTCCGGCGAGGTGCTCTACCGGCCGCTGGGCATGGCGTCGACGAGCTCGCGCTACGCCGACTTCCTGGCCCGGTCCGACCACGCGGTCGGCCACGTCAAGGTAGGGGACAAGTGGGAGCCGCGCTACCAGCGGGATCCCGACCCCCAGTCGGCCGCCGGTGGCGCGAGCTCCTCGGTCAACGACATGGCGCGCTGGCTGGCGATGCTGTTGGCCAACGGTGCCTACGACGGCGGGCGGATCACCTCGGCCGAAGCGCTGCTGCCCGCCATCACCCCGCAGGTCGTCTCGATCCCGGCCCCAAACTCGAAGGCGCGCCCCGGTTTCTATGGCCACGGGTTCAACGTCACGGTGAGCTCGTCGGGACGCACCGAGCTGAGCCATTCCGGCGCCTTCACGATGGGCGCCGCCACCAACTTCGTGGTCTTGCCGTCCGAGGACCTGGCCATCGTCGCGCTGACCAACGCCGCGCCCATCGGAGTGCCGGAGACGCTGACCGCCGAATTCCTGGATCTGGTGCAGTACGGCCAGATCCGCGAGGACTGGGCCGGGCTCTACCAGAAGGCGATGGGCTGGATGAACAACCCCGAGGGCTCGCTGGTCGGCAAGCAGCCCCCCGCCCATCCCGCGCCGGCCAGGCCGCTCGGCGAGTACCTGGGCGTGTACACCAGCGACTACTGGGGCCCGGCGATCGTGACCGAACACGACGGTGCGCTGCAGCTGGAGATGGGTCCCAAAAACCGGACGTTCCCCTTGACGCACTGGGACGGCGATACCTTCACCTTCCCGGTGACCGACGAAAACGCGCCGCCCGGAACGATTTCCAAGGCGGTATTCTCCGGGGCCCCGGCCACCACGCTGAACTTGGAGTACTTCGACTCCGAGAAGCTGGGAACCTTCACCCGATGACACCGGGCGGCGCCGTCGGCCTGACCGACGCCGAGGTGGCCCGGCGGGTCGCCGACGGCCAGGGCAACACCACCCCGCGACGCGCCACCCGCAGCGTCGCCGCGATCGTCCGCGCCAACGTCTTCACCCGGATCAACGCGATCCTGGGGGTGTTGCTGCTGATCGTGCTCGCGACCGGCTCGTTGATCAACGGGCTGTTCGGCCTGCTGATCGTCGCCAACAGCGTCATCGGCATGGTCCAGGAGATCCGCGCCAAGCAGACGCTGGACAAGCTGGCGATCATCGGGCAGGCGAAACCGTTGGTGCGCAGGGCCTGCGGGACGCGCGCGTTGCCGCCCGAGCAGGTCGTGCGCGACGACGTCATCGAGCTGGGACCCGGTGACCAGGTTGTCGTCGACGGCGAGATCGTCGAGGAGAACAACCTGGAGATCGACGAATCGCTGCTGACCGGGGAGGCCGATCCGATCGCCAAGGACACCGGCGACGCGGTGATGTCGGGCAGCTTCGTCGTCGCCGGCACCGGGGCCTACCGGGCGACGAACGTCGGGCCGGAATCCTACGCCGCCAGGCTCGCCGAGGAGGCCAGCAAGTTCAGCCTGGTGAATTCCGAACTGCGCAAGGGCATCAACCGGATCCTGCAGTTCATCACCTACCTGCTGGTGCCGGCGGGCCTGTTGACCATCTACACCCAGTTGTTCACCACCCACGTCGGGTGGCGGCAGTCGGTGTTGCGCACGGTCGGTGCGCTGGTGCCGATGGTGCCCGAGGGGCTGGTGCTGCTGACGTCGATCGCGTTCGCCGTCGGCGTCGTCAGGCTGGGCCAACGTCGTTGCCTGGTACAGGAACTGCCGGCCATCGAGGGCCTGGCCCGCGTCGACGTCGTCTGCGCCGACAAGACGGGCACGCTGACCGAGAGCGGCATGCGGGTCCGCGAGGTCCAGGAACTGGCCGCGACCTCCGAAGCCGTCGCCGACGTCCTGGCCGCGCTGGCGGCCGCCGACTCGCGACCGAATGCCAGCATGCAGGCGATCGCAGAATCCTACGACCGCCCACCCGGCTGGATCGCCACGGCGAGTGCGCCGTTCAAGTCGGCGACCAAGTGGAGCGGCGTGTCCTTCCGTGACCACGGCCACTGGGTGATCGGGGCGCCCGACGTGCTGCTCGACCCCGCGTCGGCGGCCGCGCAGCAGGCCGAGCGTCTCGGGGCGCGGGGGCTGCGGGTGTTGCTGTTGGGTGCCGCCGAGGATGCCGTCGACCGCCCGGGCGCACCGGGCCGCGTGCGAGCGGTCGCCCTGGTGGTGCTCGAGCAGAAGGTGCGCCCCGACGCTCGCGATACCTTGGAATACTTTGCTGAGCAAGGGGTTTCCGTCAAGGTGCTGTCCGGCGACAACGCGGTGTCGGTGGCCGCGGTGGCCGGTCAGCTCGGGCTGTACGGGGAGACGATGGACACGCGGCGGCTGCCGGGCGGGGACGCGGCCCTGGCCGACGCGCTGGAGTCCCACACCACCTTCGGTCGGGTGCGCCCCGACCAGAAGCGCGCCATCGTGCATGCGCTGCAATCGCGCGGCCACACCGTGGCGATGACCGGTGACGGCGTCAACGACGTGCTGGCCCTCAAGGACGCGGATATCGGTGTCGCGATGGGTGCGGGCAGCCCGGCGTCGCGGGCGGTCGCGCAAATCGTGTTGCTGGACAACAGGTTCGCCACGCTTCCCTATGTCGTCGGCGAGGGCAGGCGGGTGATCGGCAACATCGAGCGGGTCGCCAACCTGTTCCTGACCAAGACGGTGTATTCGGTGCTGCTGGCGTTGCTGGTCGGTACCGAATGCCTGTTCGCCAAACCCCTGAACGCCGATCCGCTGCTCTACCCATTCCAGCCGATCCACGTCACCATCGCGGCGTGGTTCACGATCGGGATCCCCTCGTTCATCCTGTCGCTGGCGCCCAACAACGAGCGCGCCCAACCCGGTTTCGTGCGGCGGGTGCTGACGTCGGCGCTGCCGTCCGGACTGATCGTGGGCGTCGCGACATTCGTCTCCTACCTGGCCGCCTACCAGGGCCGCCACGCCACGTTCCGGCAGCAGGATCAGGCGTCGACCGCCGCGCTGATCACGCTGCTGGTCACCGCGCTGTGGGTGCTGGCCGTGGTGGCACGGCCGTACCAGTGGTGGCGGGTGGCGCTCGTGGCCGGCTCCGGGCTGGCCTATGTGGTGATCTTCAGCATCCCGCTGGCCCGGCAGAAGTTCCTGCTGGATCCTTCCAATGTGACGGTCACCGCGGTTGCGCTGGCGATCGGTGTGCTGGGTGCCGCGGCCATCGAGGCGCTGTGGTGGATGCGGGCCAGGATGCTCGGCGAGTCCCCGCGGCTGTGGCGGCAGGCCGGGCAACAGGCAAAGTAGGGTTTGCAGCGGTTGAGTAGGGTTTCCCGGGGAAGGAAGGGCGCATGGGATTCCTGGACAAGGCGAAGGCCCTGCTGTCGCAGAACGCGGAGACTGTCGAGAAGGCCATCGACACCGCCGGCGCGTTCGTCGACGACAAGACGCAGGGCAACTACTCCGACACCATCCACAAGGTGGCCGAAGAGGCCAAGAAGGCGGCCGGTTCCACGGCCGATCAGCAGGGCTGAGCGATGGCGAAACTCTCGGGATCCATCGACGTGCCCCTGCCCCCGGAGACGGCCTGGCAGCACGCCTCGGACCTGTCCCGGTTCAGGGAATGGCTGACCATCCATCGGGTGTGGCGCAGCACCCTGCCCGACGAGATCGACAAGGGCACCGTCATCGAGTCGATCGTCGAGGTCAAGGGGATGTACAACCGGATCAAATGGACGGTCGTGCGCTACAAGCCGCCGGAGGGCATGACCCTCAACGGTGACGGTGTCGGCGGCGTCAAGGTCAAGCTGATGGCCAAGGTCGCGCCCAAGGACGACGGCTCCGTCGTCAGCTTCGACGTCCACCTCGGCGGCCCGGCCCTGTTCGGACCGATCGGCATGATCGTCGCGGCGGCATTGCGCAGCGACATCAACGAATCGCTGCAGAACTTCCTCACCGTGTTCACGGGAACCGGCACCTCGTCCCGCCCAGGCCTGAACGGAGACGGCCGCCCCCGCCACTGACGGCTGCGCCGGCCCCGGGTGCCGCGTGGCGAGGCGGAACGCTGTCCGAGCCCCCTACTAATGTGGGAACCCATGACTCGGCGGCTGGGCCCTGGTTGGCTGGTGGCACTGTGCGCGCTGGTCATCTCGGCCAGCGCCTGGATGCCGTGGCTGACGACGGCGGTCAACGGCGGGGGCTGGGCCAACGCCATCGGGGGTGCGCACGGCAGTCTGCACCTTCCCCCCGGCTTCGGTGCCGGGCAGCTCATCGTGTTGCTCTCCTCGGCTCTGCTGGTCGCCGGGGCGATGGTGGGCCGCGGTTTATCGGTGAAGGTCTCTTCGGTTGCCGCCCTAATCATTTCGCTGCTGCTGGTGGGGCTGACGGCGTGGTACTACCAGCTCAACGTCAATCCGCCGGTGTCGGCCGAGTACGGGCTCTACGTCGGGGCGATCGCCGCGCTGTGCGCGGCTGCGTGCTCGCTCGTGGCCGTCGTCGCTGCGGCGTCGGGCGGGCGGTGAGGCTCAGCGTGGGGGGAACTCGTGCCGCCCCGAGTCGGCGCTGCCCGCGAGCTCGTTGACGCCGAACACGAACGGCGCGAACACGACTTCGCGACCGTCCGGGTCCCGATAGGTGATCGCCCGGTCGCTTCCCAGTACGGGTGCTGTGGCACCGGTTCGGCTGTCGCGGCCCGCAGCCACGCGGTCGCCGCCTGCACTGCGTGCTGGTCGGGGAAGTACAGGCACAGCTGGTCGTGGGGATCCACCGTGACGGGCTCGACCGATTCGACGATTTCGAGCGTCAGATTCCAGCTGGGCAGGCCGAAGATCGCACCGGTGCTGCCGTAGCTGGCTTCGAACGTCTCGAAGGTCGGCAGGCCCACGAGATCGCGGTAGAACCGCACCATGGCGCGGAAGTTCGGCGAGCGCCGGGCGAAGCGGATCGCGCCGATCGGCGCCAACTGCGCGGGCCAGTGCGTTGCGCGGCGATGCGTCTGCTCGTCCACGGCTCCTCCGATTCGGCGCGCCACGCAGCCGCGCGTCGCGGCCGCGGACCCGCCGCAACCAGTGTGCACGCCGGCTGGGTGAGATCAGACCGCGGCAACACCCCTTCACTCGGACAAAGAGCGGCCCCGCCGGCTCTCGGGCTGAACCGACGGGACCTGGGTGAGGGCGTAGGCCGGCCGACGCGCTCACCTCTTCTGACGCATTTCCCCCGGCGCCAGGAGACAAACATCGGAATTCGACACGCAAGCCCAAGGGGCATCGGACCGCTTGTGTGGCAGCGCATTTCGGCGATCATCCGTGGTGCCGCGGTAGTCGCGCACCATAGTACAACGGTGCGAGCGGTGTTTCGAGCGCCGCCGAGCCAAACGCAGCGGCGGAGTGGGAGGCGCTGACGGCGCCAGGGGAGCGGAAAGCGTCGGCGTCGGCGGCAACGTCGTGAGCGGGGTGGGCGTGGTCGTCTCGGTGCCGGTGGCGGAGACGAGGGTGTTCGAATGCCAATTCGCGTCCCAGGCCATTCCGGCGAGGGCGATCCCCACGCTGATCGCCTGCCGAGTGTAGTGCCGCGAGTGTCGGGCTTTCATGGGCCGTGCCCCTTTTGCGAGAAGGGGAGCCGGCCGGCTCATCAGGCGGCAGTTCCGCGTCTCCGGAGACTGTCGATCCGTGATACGAAGCTGCCGTGCCGCAAGAGGACCACCGCTGGCGTGCCGCGCAAGGCCCGATCGGCGGGGAAACGATGAGGCCCCCCACGTTTGCCGCTGGTCTTCCGGGATGGGAAGGCGGGCGGGCTCGTTGACTACGGCGGTTCCGCGGCCGTCGACCGCGGAGCGGCTGGGTTTCGACACGGTCACGGATGCATACCCATCGGCAACTCGCTGGTCACAAACGTCCCATGAATCACTATCGTCACATTTGCCCACTGCGGCGTCAATGCGAGGTTCTGCCCGCGGAAAGGTGTTAGATGTCGGCGATTCTTCGAAGCCTGGCGCTTTCGATGGCGTCGGCGGCTGCTATTGGACTCACCGTCGCGATAGGTACCGCCCCGTCGGCGACCGCCACGCCTTGCAGTGCGCCGGAAGCGAACATTCCGCCGCCCAACACCCAGCCGACCATGCCGGCGCCCGGGCCCGTGGTGCAACCGCCGACGGGTCGTCGCCCCGCGCACACCAACGACAGCGCGCCGCTGCCGAAGCTAGGTCCGCTGATCTCGTCCCTGCTCAAGCCCGTCGCTCCGAACACGCGGTACGCCGCACCACTGCAGCCGCAGGCGGGCGTCGTCCCGCCCGCGCCCAACCCCCCGGCCCCGCCGCCGCCGAATGCGACCCAGCTGGCACCCAACGCCGCACCCGTGCAACCGCCGCCGGCGCCGGAGGCGGAGGTGCCCTCTATCGCGGGGGCCCCGACGTCCCTCGTCGACTTCGTGACCGGGACCAACAGCCCCAACCAAACCCTCAAGCGGTTCGGCATCTCCGGGACCGACCTCGGGATCGCCTGGGACAACGGGGATCCCGTTAACCACCAGGTGCTCATGGCCTTCGGCGACACGTTCGGCTACTGCAGCGTGCACGGCCAGCAGTGGCGCTACAACACGCTCTTCCGCAGCTCGGACCGCGATTTGTCCCAGGGCATCCACATCGCCGACGGCGTACCCAACAACAGGTACTCCGGGTCGCCGGTCTGGACGAGCGGCCTTTCCAAACAGGTCGTCAACAGCATCCACAAGGCCCCCCACGAGACGGGGATCATTCCCACCGCGGCCATCTCCGTCGGGCGAACCCAGTTCATGAACTACATGTCCATCCGGCAATGGGGCCGCGACGGCGAGTGGTCGACGAACTATTCGGCGATCGCGAGATCGCTTGACAATGGCCAGACTTGGGGCGTGTACCCCGGGACCATCCGAACCGCCTCACCGGACGCCATCCCCGGCGCCCGGTTCGTCCCGGGGAACGAGAACTTCCAGATGGGCGCGTTCATGAAGGGTAACGACGGCTACCTCTATTCGTTCGGCACCCCGTCCGGCCGCGGCGGGAACGCATACCTGGCGCGGGTGCAGCCGGGCGTCCTGCCCGACCTGAGCAAATACCAGTACTGGAACGGAGACTCCAATACCTGGGTCCCGGCCGATCCGGGGGCTGCGACGCCGGTGATCCCGGGCCCGGTCGGGGAGATGTCGGCCCAGTACAACAACTACCTCAAGCAGTACCTGGTGCTCTACACCAACGGCGGCAGCAACGACATCGTGGCGAGGACGGCGCCCGCCCCACAGGGGCCGTGGAGTCCCGAGCAGCCGCTCGTGTCGTCGTTCCAGATGCCCGGTGGCATCTACGCGCCGATGATCCATCCCTGGTCGTCGGGCAGGGACTTGTACTTCAACCTGTCGCTGTGGTCGGCCTACGACGTGATGTTGATGCACACGGTGCTGCCGTAGCCGCGGCGTTCCGTGCTACAGCCACCACCAACCCGGATCGGCGCCACCGGCGCCACCGCCACCACCGCCCCCGTTGAAGGCGCCGCCGCCACCCCCGCCGCCGGAGCCGATGACGCCGAACAGCCGCCCGCTGTCACCCTCCCTGCCGCCGGCGCCACCGCTGCGCGCAGCGCCGGTGCCGAGCCCGCCGGTGCCCCCGACGCCGATCAGCGCTGCCGGCCAGCCCGGCGGCCGTGCTGGCGCCGCCGTTGGCGCCGTTGCTGTACAGGATCCCGCCGGGACCACCCGGCTGCCCGACGCCGTTGAAGGTCGCCCCATTGGCGCCGTTGCCGATCAGCGGCTGGCCGAACAGCGCCTCGGTGGGCGCGTTGATCGCACCGAGCAGGCTCTGCTCGACGTTGGCGGCCTCGGTGGTCGCATACGAGTCGACGCCGGCGGTCAGGGTCTGCACGAACTGGTCGTCGAACGCCGCCGCCCGCCCACTCAGCGCGTGATAGGTCAGCGCGTGGGTGCTGAACCGCGCCGCGATGACCGCCGACACCTCGTCGGCGGCCGCGGGCAGCACCGCGGTGGTCCGCGTCGCCGCGGCCGCCTGGGCGCCGCTGATCGCCGAGCCGATCCCGGTCAGGTCGCCGGCCGCCCACACCAACGTTTCCGGCACTGCGATCACAAACGACATCCGGCCCCTTCGACGCCACGTTGTCGGCCTGACGCGACATTGTGCGTCAATTTCGTGGCAGCGACGGCCGCCCGACGGGTACGGGCAGTGAACGCGAAATTAATTCACCGGTGCGCCGCGTATTCGCTGTCAGGCGCAACGGTGTTGCGGCGCGGCGTCTTTCACCGGGCCAGCGGCTTGTAGAAAACCAGGCCGTTGCCCTTGTTGTCGTAGACCACGGCACGGCGTTCGTGTGCGTCGTCGTAGGGGGCCCGCACGATGCCGCCGCCACTGTCCTCCACCGCCTTGGCCGCGGCGTCGACGTCGGCGGTTTTGATGCCGACGACGACCTGTCCGTGAATGGGGTGGTCCACCGCGGTCGCCAGCGCGAGGGTCACCGGCCCGCCGTCGAGGGCCGCGAAATGGGTTCCGTCGCGAAACTTCAGCGGCATTCCCAGCGTCTC
>NZ_JBYCLG010000056.1:0-9230 GCF_057473785.1 Mycobacterium sp. TH-M103 | reverse complement strand
GGCACGCAGCTGACCATGCGCACCTTCCACCAGGGTGGTGTGGGTGAGGACATCACCGGCGGTCTGCCCCGCGTGCAGGAGCTGTTCGAGGCCCGCGTCCCGCGCGGCAAGGCCCCGATCGCCGACGTCACCGGGCGGGTCCAGCTCGAGGACGGCGAGCGCTTCTACAAGATCACCATCGTTCCCGACGACGGGGGCGAGGAGGTCGTGTACGACAAGCTCTCCAAGCGCCAGCGGCTGCGTGTGTTCAAGCACGAAGACGGTTCCGAGCGGGTGCTCTCCGATGGCGACCACGTCGAGGTGGGCCAGCAGCTGATGGAGGGCTCGGCCGACCCGCACGAGGTGCTGCGTGTGCAGGGCCCCCGCGAGGTGCAGATCCACCTGGTCCGCGAGGTCCAGGAGGTCTACCGCGCCCAGGGTGTGTCGATCCACGACAAGCACATCGAGGTGATCGTCCGCCAGATGCTGCGCCGGGTCACCATCATCGACTCGGGTGCGACGGAGTTCCTGCCCGGCTCGCTGATCGACCGCGCGGAGTTCGAGGCGGAGAACCGCCGGGTGGTGGCCGAGGGCGGCGAGCCCGCCGCCGGCCGTCCGGTGCTGATGGGTATCACGAAGGCGAGCCTCGCCACCGACTCGTGGCTCTCGGCGGCGTCGTTCCAGGAGACCACGCGCGTGCTGACCGATGCGGCGATCAACTGCCGCAGCGACAAGCTGCAGGGTCTGAAGGAGAACGTGATCATCGGAAAGCTGATCCCGGCCGGTACCGGCATCAACCGCTACCGCAACATCGCGGTGCAGCCCACCGAGGAGGCCCGGGCCGCGGCGTACACGATCCCGTCCTACGAGGATCAGTACTACAGCCCGGACTTCGGCCAGGCCACCGGTGCCGCGGTTCCGCTGGACGACTACGGCTACAGCGACTACCGGTAGTTTCCGCGAAAATGCCCCGGGCACGCCCGGGGCATTTTCGTGCATGGCGAAAGTCAGTCACATCCGCCACAGGCGTACCGCGCGGGAAGCCGCCTCTTGATCCGCGAAACCGATAGCACCGGTGATATCGGTTTCGAAAGTCGCCGCATGGTCCCGAGCGTGCCGTCGCCGGTGCCGAAACCCGTCACTACACTGGCCGCCATGCTCATCGGTTCGCACGTCAGCCCCCGGGACCCGCTGGCCGCCGCGCAGGCCGAGGGCGCCGACGTCGTCCAGATCTTCCTCGGCAACCCGCAGAGCTGGAAGGCACCCAAGCCGCGCGAGGACGCCGCGACGCTCAAGGTCGCCAAGCTGCCCATCTACGTCCATGCGCCGTATCTGATCAATGTCGCCTCGGCCAACAACCGGGTGCGCATCCCGTCGCGCAAGATGTTGCAGGACACCTGCGACGCGGCCGCCGACATCGGCGCCGCCGCGGTGATCGTGCACGGCGGCCACGTGGCCGACGATGCCGACCTCGACGAGGGCTTTCAGCGCTGGGGTAAGGCCCTGGATCAGTTGCAGACCACCGTGCCGGTGTACCTGGAGAACACCGCCGGCGGCGACCATGCGATGGCCCGTTGCTTCGACACGATCGCCCGGCTCTGGGATGTCATCGGCGACAAGGGGATCGGCTTCTGCCTGGACACCTGCCACGCGTGGGCGGCCGGCGAGGCGCTGGTGGATGCCGTGGACCGCATCAAGGCCATCACCGGTCGCATCGACCTGGTGCACTGCAACGACTCCAAGGACAAAGCGGGCTCGGGCCGGGACCGCCATGCCAACCTGGGCAGCGGACAGATCGACACCGAACTGCTGGTCGCGGCGGTCAAGGCCGCCGACGCGCCGGTCATCTGCGAAACCGCCGAGGAGGGCCGCAAGGACGACATCGCGTTCCTGCGGGAGCGGACCGCTGACTGAACCGCCCGTTACACCTCTTGTGCGGTTGTCGAGAAAATGTAACATGGGGGCATGTCAGACACCCACGCCGTCACCAACCAGGTTCCGCCCCTGGAGAACTACAACCCCGCGACGTCCGCGGTGCTCGTCGAGGCACTGATCCGCGAGGGCGGCGAGTGGGGTCTGGACGAGGTCAACCGGGTGGGGGCGCTCTCGGCGACCCGCGAGGCCCAGCGCTGGGGCGAACTCGCCGACCGCAACCGGCCGATCCTGCACACCCACGACCGCTTCGGGCACCGCGTCGACGAGGTGGAGTTCGACCCCGCCTACCACGAGCTGATGCGCGCGGCCATCGCCCACGGCATGCACGCCGCGCCCTGGGCCGACGACCGCCCGGGCGCGCACGTCGTGCGGGCTGCCAAGACCTCGGCGTGGACCGTGGAGGCGGGCCACGTCTGCCCGATCTCGATGACCTACGCCGTCGTCCCGGCGTTGCGCCACAACCCCGAGCTGGCAGCGGTTTACGAGCCGCTGCTCACCAGCCGCGAATACGACCCGGAACTGAAACTGGCCACCACCAAACCGGGCATCACCGCGGGCATGTCGATGACCGAGAAACAGGGCGGCTCCGACGTGCGCGCCGGAACCACCCAGGCGACGCCCAACGCCGACGGTACCTACAGCCTGACCGGGCACAAGTGGTTCACCTCGGCGCCGATGTGCGACATCTTCCTGGTGCTGGCGCAGGCGCCGGGCGGTCTGTCGTGCTTCCTGCTGCCGCGTATCCTTCCCGACGGCACGCGTAACCGCATGCTGCTGCAGCGGCTCAAGGACAAGCTGGGCAACCACGCCAACGCCTCCAGCGAGGTGGAGTACGACGGCGCCGTCGCCTGGCTGGTGGGCGAGGAGGGCCGCGGCGTACCCACCATCATCGAGATGGTCAACCTCACCCGCCTGGACTGCACGCTCGGCAGTGCCACCAGCATGCGCAGCGGCCTGACCCAGGCCGTCCACCACGCCCAGCACCGAAAGGCCTTCGGCGCCTACCTGATCGACCAGCCGCTGATGCGCAACGTGCTGGCCGACCTCGCCGTGGAGGCCGAGGCCGCCACGATGGTCGCGATGCGGATGGCCGGCGCCACCGACAAGGCGGTGCGCGGCGATGCGACCGAGGCGCTCTTCCGCCGCATCGGCCTGGCCGCCAGCAAGTACTGGGTGTGCAAGCGCTCCACTCCGCACGCCGCCGAGGCACTGGAATGCCTGGGTGGCAACGGTTATGTCGAGGACTCCGGGATGCCGCGGCTCTATCGCGAGGCGCCGCTGATGGGCATCTGGGAGGGCTCGGGCAACGTCAGCGCGCTGGATACGTTGCGCGCCATGGCGACTCGCCCGGAGTGCGTCGAGGTGCTCTTCGGTGAGCTCGACGAGAGCGCCGGCCAGGACCCGCGGCTGGGCGCCCACGTCGAGCGGCTGCGCGACGACCTGGCCGACGTCGACACCATCCAGTACCGCGCCCGCAAGGTCGCCGAGGACATCTGCCTGGCGCTCCAGGGTTCGCTGCTGGTGCGCCACGGGCACCCCGCGGTCGCCGAAGCCTTCCTGACCACACGGCTCGACGGCCGGTGGGGTGGGGCGTTCGGCACCATGCCCGCAGGGCTGGACCTGGCGCCGATCCTGGAGCGCGCCCTGGTCAAGGGCTGAGCCGCGCGATGACTTGCGCCGGCGACGATGCAGAGCGTAGCGATGAGGAGGAGCGGCGCCGATGACCCACGCGATCAGGCCGGTCGACTTCGACAACCTGAGGACGATGACCTACGAGGTCACCGACCGGGTTGCGCGGATCACCTTCAACCGGCCGGAGAAGGGCAACGCGATCGTCGCCGACACCCCGCTGGAGCTCTCCGCGCTGGTGGAGCGCGCCGACCTCGACCCGCAGGTCCACGTCATCCTCGTCTCCGGTCGCGGGGAGGGCTTCTGCGCGGGCTTCGACCTGTCCGCCTACGCCGACCGCACCGGCTCGGCCGGCGGGACCGGCGCATATGCGGGCACCGTCCTGGACGGCAAGATCCAGGGGGTCAACAGCCTGCCCAACCAACCATGGGACCCGATGATCGACTACCAGATGATGAGCCGCTTCGTGCGCGGCTTCTCGTCGCTCATGCACGCCGACAAGCCGACGGTGGTCAAGATCCACGGCTACTGCGTGGCGGGCGGCACCGACATCGCGCTGCACGCCGACCAGGTGATCGCGGCCGCCGACGCCAAGATCGGCTACCCGCCGACGCGGGTGTGGGGCATCCCGGCGGCCGGCCTGTGGGCGTACCGGCTCGGTGACCAGCGCGCCAAGCGGCTGTTGTTCACTGGCGATTGCATCACCGGCGCCCAGGCCGCCGAGTGGGGGCTGGCGGTCGAGGCGCCGGAGCCCGAGGACCTCGACGAGCGCACCGAACGACTCGTACAGCGGATCGCCGCGGTCCCGGTCAACCAGCTCATCATGGCCAAGCTGGCCCTGAATTCCGCACTGCTGCAACAGGGTGTGGCCACCAGCAGGATGGTCAGCACCGTGTTCGACGGAGTGGCCCGGCACACCCCGGAGGGGCACGCGTTCGTCGCCGACGCGGTCGAGCACGGCTTCCGCGACGCGGTGCGCCATCGCGACGAACCCTTCGGCGACCACGGCCGCAAAGCCTCCGGGGTGTAGCCGATGCCGACCATGACGGCCCGCTCGGTGGTGCTGTCCGTGCTGCTCGGCGCCCATCCCGCCTGCGCTACCGCCGGCGAATTGGTCAGGCTGACCGCCGATTTCGGCATCAAGGAAACGACGCTGCGGGTGGCGCTGACCCGCATGGTCGGCGCCGGGGACCTGATCCGCTCCGCCGAGGGCTATCGGCTCTCCGAGCGACTGCTGGCCCGCCAGCGCCGGCAGGACGACGCCATGCGCCCGCGAACCCGGGCGTGGCGTGGCGACTGGCTGACGCTGATCGTCACCAGCGTGGGCACCGATGCGCGCACGCGGGCCGCGCTGCGAACGACCATGCACCACAAGCGCTTCGGGGAGCTGCGCGAAGGGGTGTGGATGCGGCCCGACAACGTCGACCTGGATCTGGATCCGGAGGTCGCCGACCGGGTGCGGATCCTGACTGCCCGCGACGACGCGCCCGCGCAGCTGGCCGCCCAGCTCTGGGACCTGCCCGCCTGGGCGCAGACCGGTCACCGGCTGCTCGGTGAGATGACCGCCGCCCCCGGCATTCCCGGGCGTTTCCTGGTGGCCGCGGCGATGGTGCGCCACCTGCTCACCGACCCCGTGCTGCCCGACGAGCTGCTGCCGCCCGACTGGCCGGGCGCCGCGCTGCGCGCGGCCTACCACGACTTCGCCACCGAACTGTCGCGGCGACGCGACTGGGCGGAACAAAAAGGCGGGACCCAACTAGTGGAGGTGACATGAGCGATCCGGTGCGGGTGGAGCGCAACGGCGCGGTGACCACGGTGATCCTCAACCGGCCGGAGGCGCGCAACGCCGTCAACGGCCCGACCGCCGCCGCGCTGCACGCGGCGTTCGACGAATTCGACCGCGACGACACCGCGTCGGTGGCCGTGCTGTGGGGCGAGGGCGGAACCTTCTGCGCCGGAGCGGATTTGAAGGCGTTCGACACCCCCGACGCCAACGCCGTGCACCGCACCGGCCCCGGCCCGATGGGCCCGTCGCGCATGGTGCTGTCCAAACCGGTGATCGCGGCGGTCAGCGGCTACGCCGTGGCCGGGGGTCTGGAGCTGGCCATCTGGTGCGACATGCGGGTGGCCGAGGAGGACGCGGTGTTCGGGGTGTTCTGCCGGCGCTGGGGCGTCCCGCTGATCGACGGGGGCACGGTGCGGCTGCCGCGGCTGATCGGCCACAGCCGGGCGATGGATCTGATCCTCACGGGCCGCGGTGTCAAAGCCGACGAGGCGCTGGCCATGGGACTGGCCAACCGCGTGGTGCCCAAGGGGCAGTCCCGGCAGGTGGCCGAGGAGCTGGCCGCCGAATTGGCCGCGCTGCCGCAGGAGTGCATGCGCGCCGACCGCCTCTCGGCGCTGCACCAGTGGGGCATGCCGGAGCCCGAGGCGCTCGACTTCGAATTCGCCAGCATGCACCGGGTTTCCGCCGCGGCGATGCAAGGGGCCCGGCGGTTCGCCGCGGGCGCCGGACGGCACGGCGCCCCCGCGAGCTGAGCGGTCAGCTGCCCTTGTTGATGGTGTTGCCCGAGCCGATGTCGTCCACCTTGGGGCTGCCGCCCTTGTAGGTGATGGTGTTGTTGAGCCCGAGCACGGTGATGCGGGTGTTGACCTTGTCGATGGTGATCGTGTTGTTCGCGCCGCCGACGGACACCGTTTCGCAGGTACCGGTGATGGTCAGCGTGTTGCCGTTGCCGCCGACGTTCAGCGATTTCCCGTCGGCGCAGTTCAGGGTGGCCGTGGTGTTCATCGATCCGTAGTTCAGCGTGTTCCCGATCTGGACCGATGCGGTGGTGCTTGCGCCGCTCGTGCTCGTCGGCGCGGCCCCACCGCTCGTCGTCGAGGCCGGGCTGCTCGACGTCGTCGTCGGGGTGCCGGGCGGGTTGGCCGTGGAACTGCAGCCCGCCAGGACGGCGGCGGCGACGGCCGGGGCGAGGGCGAGCGCGCCCAGGCGAAGGGGGTTGTCGGTGAAGTTGGCGCGCATCGCTTCCGGGTTCTCCTCGCTCGTTGACGGCAATCTCACTGACGGTCGCTGGCTTGTCATGCGGGCACCTGCTGGAGACGGTTTACCATGCCCAGTTCACGGCCGCGGTCCCACAGGAACGGCGTGCCGTTGTGATAGAACACCGTCTCGTCGGACCCGTAGACGGTGATGTCATGGGTGACCGTGTCCGCGACGACGGTGTTGCCCGAGCCCATGACGGTCACCGCATAGCAGGTCCCCAACGCGGTGATGACGTTGCGGGTGCCGTTGACCAGCAGCGTTGCATCGTTGCAGTCCACCGTCTGTTCGGCGCCCTCCCCGACGATATGGGTGTCGCCGTTCTTGGCGTGCGCGGCCGGGGCCGACGCGGCGGGGACCGCGGCGAGGGTGACGACGCAGGTTGCCAGCGATCCGGCGACGGTTGTCCACTTCACTGCGGGCCCCCTTTGCGACGGGTGAATCTGCACGACTGAGACTACGTGCAGTCGGCGCTGCCGTGGCAGGGTTATTTGCATTTACCGCGCCCCACTAGAGTCATTAGTTGACCCCGTCTGCGCAATCGAAGGGCATCCGCATGGCAGCTCGGCCGGAACCGCCGTCGGCGGCCGGGCGCCAGCGGGCCGGCAAGTCCGCCTCCCGTCCGGCGAAGCTGAGCCGGGAGGGCATCGTCGACGGCGCGCTGGCGTTCCTGGACCGGGAGGGCTGGGATTCGCTGACCATCAACGCGCTGGCCACCCAGCTGGGCACCAAAGGCCCCTCGCTCTACAACCACGTGGACAGCCTCGAGGATTTGCGCCGCGCGGTGCGGATCCGGGTCATCGACGACATCATCATGATGCTGAACCGCGTCGGTGAGGGGCGGGCCCGCGACGACGCGGTGCTGGTCATGGCCGGCGCCTACCGCAGCTATGCGCATCACCACCCCGGACGGTACTCGGCGTTCACCCGGATGCCGCTGGGTGGTGACGACCCCGAGTACACCTCCGCGACCAGGAGCGCGGCCGCACCGGTGATCGCCGTGCTGACCTCCTACGGCCTCGACGGCGAGGAGGCGTTCTACGCGGCGCTGGAGTTCTGGTCCGCCTTGCACGGGTTCGTGCTGCTGGAAATGACCGGTGTCATGGACGAGATCGACACCGACGCGCTGTTCTCCGACATGGTGCTGCGCCTGGCGGCGGGCCTGGAAAGGCGCACCGCGGAGCACGCCGCACCGGGAGGTGCCCCGGGGTGACGGGCGCCGCTTTGACCTGCCAGACCGGCGGCGGGTATCGTGGAAGCTCGTGCCTGGCGGCTTACGGCGCCTGACGTAAGTAAACGGATGCCGGGCAAATTCGCATGTCCACGGCGCATCCGGAGAAATCCGCTGCCGCAGGCGTGCGACACACCCGGACGCGGGGTAACGCGGCCGGACATAACTGCAGTACGACGACTTGAAGAACGCCCGCGAGACCGAAACGCCTCGAACGCTCAACACAGAAAGCCTCCTAGATGCCAACCATTCAGCAGCTGGTCCGCAAGGGCCGCCGGGACAAGATCGCTAAGGTCAAGACCGCGGCCCTCAAGGGCAGCCCGCAGCGTCGTGGCGTGTGCACCCGCGTGTACACCACCACCCCGAAGAAGCCGAACTCGGCGCTTCGGAAGGTCGCGCGCGTGAAGCTGACGAGCCAGGTCGAGGTGACGGCTTACATCCCCGGTGAGGGCCACAACCTGCAGGAGCACTCGATGGTGCTGGTGCGTGGTGGCCGGGTGAAGGACCTGCCGGGTGTGCGCTACAAGATCATCCGCGGTTCGCTGGACACCCAGGGCGTCAAGAACCGCAAGCAGGCTCGCAGCCGCTACGGCGCCAAGAAGGAGAAGAACTGATGCCGCGCAAGGGACCCGCGCCCAAGCGTCCGTTGGTCAACGACCCCGTCTACGGGTCACAGCTGGTCACCCAGCTGGTGAATAAGGTTCTGCTTCAGGGGAAGAAATCCCTGGCCGAGCGCATTGTCTATGGTGCGCTCGAGCAAGCCCGTGACAAGACGGGTACCGACCCCGTCATCACGCTCAAGCGAGCGCTCGACAACGTCAAGCCCGCCCTGGAGGTCCGCAGCCGCCGCGTCGGTGGTGCGACCTACCAGGTGCCCGTGGAGGTGCGTCCGGACCGGTCCACCACACTGGCACTGCGCTGGCTTGTCAGCTTCTCGCGGCAACGGCGTGAGAAGACCATGATCGAGCGGCTGGCCAATGAGATTCTCGATGCCAGCAACGGCCTCGGGGCCTCCGTCAAACGGCGCGAGGACACCCACAAGATGGCCGAGGCCAACCGCGCCTTCGCGCATTACCGCTGGTAGGAGCCGGAACCGGCGCCGACTGGCGACAGTGGCCGGGCGCAACCAAGACAGCGAACTAAGCAAGCGAAAGTGGGAAGACCTCTGTGGCACAGAAGGACGTGCTGACCGATCTGACCAAGGTCCGCAACATCGGGATCATGGCGCACATCGACGCCGGCAAGACGACGACGACCGAGCGCATCCTCTACTACACCGGCATCAGCTACAAGATCGGTGAGGTCCACGACGGCGCGGCCACGATGGACTGGATGGAGCAGGAGCAGGAGCGGGGGATCACCATCACCTCCGCCGCCACCACCTGCTTCTGGAACGACAACCAGATCAACATC
>NZ_JBYCLG010000055.1:0-5170 GCF_057473785.1 Mycobacterium sp. TH-M103 | reverse complement strand
CCGAGCAGACCAACGCACAGGAAACCTGCAGATTCGACCGGCCGGAACCACCTGTGCAGCCGAGGCGTTCGTCCTGACGTGAAGGCACCGCCGGCGGTGAACCGCGGTTCGGCGCCCGCGTCACAGGCGATCACCGCATCGTCATTCCTTCGGCGCCAGGTGCGTTCAGTCGATCGCCGCCCGGTGCGCGCCGGCTGCCGGCGTGGGCCAGTCCAGCCGCGTCAGCAGGCCTGCCGGTTCGGCGGTGTGCCCGTCGAGCCGTTGGGTGGACAGCAGATCCAGCGCCGCCAGGGCGGGGCCCTGGTTGCCGCGCTGCGGGGTCAGCCCGGGCACCGGCGCGGCGGCCTCGGGTGGCGACTCGGTGAGGAAGGCGCAGGCGGCCGCGAGGGTCCGGCCGGCGCGGTCACCGGCGATCTCCAGCGCCGTACACGTCTCGCGCACCGGAAGCGACCGGATCGCCTCCAGGGTCTCGGGCAGCGACTCGTCCACGCAGACCCGGTACACCGCAACGTAATCCGAAGCGCCCCGCTGCAGCCCGCGCCACGTCTCGCGAGCGTTGGCCGGCAGCAGCCTCGGGACGTCCTCGGGCCCGACAACCACGGCGTCCCAACCGATTTCGCGAAGGTGGTCGGCCAGTCGGCGCACGGCGACACCGGTGGTCTCGGACAGCGGGATCCGCGACGAGCGGGCCCGCAGCGCCGCCAGGTTGTCGGCGGCCGACACCGTGAGCCCGATCCAGGTCTCCTGTGCCCGGGCGCCGCCGCTGCGGCTGGTGATCCGTATCGCGTCGGCCCGGATGCCGTAGCAGTCCAGGTACCGGGCGATCAGCGGCAGCGGCAGCACCTCCGCCTCGTCGACCGGCGGCCCGACCCGCAGCAGCGCGGTCGCCTTGGTCGCGGGCGCGGCGTCCGGGACGTAGAGGTTACGGCGGCTCATGATCGCGAACCGGCGGCGCAGGATCGTGGTGAAGTACAGCCCCTTCCACCACCCGAACAGCAGGACCACCGCGACGGCGGCGATGCCGAGCAGCCAGTAGGCGCGCTCGGACCGCCACGGGTAGGCCATCGCCGCGGGCACCACGGCCAGCAGCGCCAGTGTCACCCGGCCGGGTCCGGGCGCCGGTATCGAGCGAAGCAGGCTCACTTGACTGACTCCTTCCGTCGGCGTGCGCCGATCGCGGTGAAAGCGGCGACGGCCGCGACCACGACGGCCAGCGCGGCGGTACCGGCCACCGCGACGGTCCGCGGCGTGGTGTCGGGCGGCGCCGGCGCCGGCGGCACCGCCACCCGGGTGGCCGGCGCCCCGGCCCGTTGGCCGGCGGGCAGCTGCCAGGTCAGGGCCGCCGCCGGGTCCACGCTGCCGGCCCCGACGACGTCGGAGGGCGCGCGGGCCCCGTTGTGCGCGGTCGCGGTGAGGCGCTGCACGACCTCGGTGGCCGTCAGCTGCGGGTACTTGCTGCGCACCAGCGCGGCGACCCCGGCCACGTAGCCGGCGGCGTAACCGGTGCCGCTCAGCGCGGCCAGTTGCTGGTGGTTGTCGGGCAGGCCGTCGGCCAGGCCGCCGCCGTCACCGTTGCTCACCGACACGATGTTCTCCCCGGGCGCCGCGATGCCCACCCACGGCCCGGCCATCGTGAACGTCGACGGCCGGCTCTCCGGTGTCAGCGAAGCGACCGACAGCACGTAGGGCTGCCACCATGACGGGACCGACACCGACGTGACGCCGGCCCAGTTGCGCGGGTCGCCGGGACGGCTCAGGTCGGTCAGCGGGTTGGACTCGCACGGCGCGCCGCCGGCGATCGATCCGCCCGGCCCGCCGTCGCCCGCGGCGGCCACGATCACCGCGTCCTTGTCGACCGCCGCGTAGCGCAGCGCCGCCCCGAGCGCGCCCTGGTCGACGGGGCGGTCGGCGGGCAGGCAGGTGATCGCCGAGACGGTGATCACCCGGGCGCCGAGGTCGGCCGCGTGCACGATGGCCCGGCCCAGCGCCGCGACGTCGAGGACGGCCCGTGCCAGCAGCGGATCGCCGCCCGGCGTGCGGGGCGAGAACTTCGCCGACGTCGTCCTGATCGACACCACCCGCGCCGCGGGCGCGACCCCGGAGAAGCCCTCGGCGCCGGACGGGCCGGGCTGGCCGGCGATGATCCCGGCGACCAGGGTGCCGTGCCCGTCGCAGTCGGTCAGGCCGTCGGTGGTCTCCACGAAGTCGCCGCCGGGGTCCACGTTCGGCAGCCGCGGACCGGGCCGCACCCCGGTGTCCAGCACCGCGACCAGCTGGCCCTCACCGCGCGAGAACTGCCACGCCGCAGGCAGATTCAGCATCGCCTGACTGGGCGACACCACGTCGGGATCGCTGCCGGGAATGACCCCGGAGGTGCTGCACGGACCGCGCTGTTCCATCGGCTGCACGGGTCCCGGGGCGCCGGCGGGCGGCGGCACCCCCGGGTCCACCTGCGGCGTGTCGATCGCGAACGCCGGCGGACACCCCCACAGCGCGGCCGCGAACGCGGCCGCGAGGCAGGCCGATCCGGCCCGCATCATCGATTGAGCACCAGGGCGAACAGCCCGACCAGGTACGCCATGACGGGGATCAGCGACGCGTCCAGGCCGGACGCGGCGAAGCCCAGCAGCCGGCGCAGCGGCAGCGAATAGCTCTCCGGCGCGGCGATGCCCGGGTTCAGCGCCGCCACCAGCCACGCCGACAACAGCGCGACGAGCACCAGCAGCGCACCCAGCGCGGCCCCGTAGCGCGCCGTCGCGGTGTAGCAGACCAGCAGCACGCCGGCGACCAGATAGGGCTGGGCGAGCAGCCAGGCCTTGCACGCCGCCGAGTCCCACACGCGGGCACGCAGCACCGACGCCGCCGCGGTCGCGGCCACCACGTACCAGCCCCAGCCGCTGACGGCCTCGGGCCGCAGCGCGATCGCGACCGAGCCCAGCACGCTGAGCAGCACCGCGGCGGCGATGAACCCGCTCTGGTGGGCGTCGCCGATCCGGACCCGCCGCGGCAGGTCCTCGAGCACCCGCAACGACGGCGCCGAGGGCGTGGGATCGCCGGGCGCCGGGATGACCGGCAGCGGGAAGCGCGCCCACAGCGCGGAGAGCGGGGCCGCCTCGACGGTCACCAGCAGGGCCGCCACGATCACGCCGCAGCCGAGGGTGAGCATCGGCAGCCGCCAGAACATCTCGGTGCCCGCGGCCACCAGCACGCCGGCGCCGAGCACCGCCGTCGCAGTGAACAGGCCGACGACGCGTTCGCGTTCGCCGCCGGGCACCATCAGCGCGATCAGCGACCAGGCCGTGACCCCGGCCGCGGCCAGCACCAGCTGCGCCGGCCCGAACGGGCCCGGCACCGCCAGCGCCAGGGCGGCGGCGATGGGCACCAGGGCGGTGATCGAGAGCGCCATGCCGGTGCGGGCCGACCGCGCGGTGACCAGCAGGCCGGCCACCGCGGTCAGCGCCGCGACCACGCTGACCCCGACCAGCCCGGCCATTGCCCCGGTCGCCGCCCGGTAGCTGACCGACAATGCGGTGGCCGCCAGGGCCACGACGATCGCGGCGGCCAGCGCGCCGCGCGCGATGTGCGCGGCACCCCAGGGCCGCAGCCGCGAGGCCGAGAAGATCATCGCGGCGTCGGCGATGTCCTCGACGATCCCGGGTGCGGCCGGCCCGACCGGAACCGGTTGCAGCGCAAGCAGATCGCCGTCGACGACGCCGACCGTGTCCAGGCTGGCGTCCAGGCTGAACGGCGCGCCGCCGACGGGCGCCAGGCTCAGCTGGACGGCCGCCCCGTCGTCGCCGGGCGCGTCGCCGTGGCCGTTGGAGGCCGCCGGAACCATCAAACGCCGGACCGCGGGCAGGATCTCGCGCAGCGGCAGCTCGGCGGGCAGGGCCATCTCCGTCAGCCTGCTGTCCGCAAGGATGGCGACGCGGACGATCGGCATGACGGCGCCGGACATCACTGGGCCCGCCACGGTTGCTGGGACATCGTGCTCTCTTCTCTATCTGTGTGTCGTTGCGGAAAAATCTCGGGACAGCCGCTCGCCGGGAAACCACTGCGCGTCCGGCAACAGGGCGGTGAGCTGTTCGACGGCGACGGCGGTCGCGAACGGGGTGCCCGGGCGAAACGTCGAGACCCACTCGCCGTCGAAGGCGCGCGACGGGCTGACCAGCACGCGTCCCGCGGTGGTGTCCACCAGGCTCATGCCGACCTCGGTGGTCGCCTGCCGCCCGTCGCGGCGGCAACCGGCAACGACCTCGACGTAGCTGCGCGGGCCGGTGAACACCGATTCCACCACCGGTCGGGCCGAGGGCGGAATACCCAGGTAGTCAAGCACTTCCGGCAGCGGGGCGCCGGAGCGCAGCCGCTCGTCGGCCCGCGCCCCGACACGCGCCGGCATGCTGAACTCGTCGAACTGCGCCGGCGCGCGGTGCGCCAGCCCGGCCCCGAGCACGGGAACCAGCGCGCGGGGGTCCTCGATGTCCATGGCGGTCAACGTGATCAGCTGCGCACTGCGCAGTGCCACGATGGTCTTGCCGGTGACGCCCGGGCGCCCGGCCACCACGCCGCGCAGCAACTCGCCCGGACGCGGGCCGACGAAGCGCAGGTCCAGCCAGCGGTCCGGAAAGCACACCACCCTGACCCAGTCGGCCACCGCCGCGTCGACCACACCCTCGGCCGACAGCAGACCCAACCGGGTCAGCTCGTCGTTGCGACGCCGGCAGAAGTCGTCGCGCTGCGCGGCGTCGCGGTAGGGGGTGGTGATCGCCAGAACCCAGGGGAAGTTTCCCGCCCCAGTGGTGTCCGCGACATACCACGCTTGGTCGACCGTCATCTCGACGGCGTTGGGTGCTGTGTTCATCGACGTCGGCGACGCGGTGCCTAACCGCCCCACTTCGCGGCCTCGGCCGCGTCGCGGGCGTACATGGACAAGGTGTTGCCCTCGTGGGTGCTGGCCATCGCCTGGTAGGCCCGCACCATGTCCTCCATGGCCTGGTTCCACTGGGCCTGCCACATCTGGTAGGTCATGCCCGTGTCGCCCTGCCAGGCGCTGGACAGCGCCGCCTGCTCGCCGGCGATGTCGGCGCCCAGCCCCTGCAGCGTTCCGGCGTAGCCGGACATGTCCGCGGCGTGCGCCAGCATCGCCGGGTAGTTGTACATGATCTGTGAC
>NZ_JBYCLG010000054.1:0-6273 GCF_057473785.1 Mycobacterium sp. TH-M103 | reverse complement strand
CTTCTCCATCTGCGCGGTGTGCATCTTGTGCTGGCGCTCGGCCTCGGCGTAGCGGGCCTCCCACTCGGCGCGTTGCTTGTCGAATCCCTCGAGCCATTCGTTGGTCTCGGAGTCGAAGCCCTCGGGGAAGATGTAGTTGCCCTGCTCGTCGTAGCTGTCGGCCATGCCGTACTTGGCGGGGTCGAACTCCTCGGTGTAGTCCTCGTTGGCCTGCTTGAGCGACAACGAGATTCGGCGACGCTCCAGGTCGATGTCGATGACCTTGACCATCGCGTCGTCGCCGACGGCGACCACCTGATCGGGCACCTCGACGTGGCGCTCGGCCAGCTCCGAGATGTGCACCAGACCTTCGATGCCCTCCTCGACGCGCACGAACGCGCCGAAGGGCACCAGCTTGGTGACCTTGCCCGGCACGATCTGGCCGATGGCGTGGGTGCGGGCGAAGTGCCGCCACGGGTCTTCTTGAGTGGCCTTGAGCGACAACGAAACCCGCTCGCGGTCCATGTCGACGTCGAGCACCTCGACGGTGACCTCGTCGCCGACCTGGACCACCTCGGACGGGTGGTCGATGTGCTTCCAGGAGAGCTCGGAGACGTGCACCAGACCGTCGACACCGCCGAGGTCGACGAACGCGCCGAAGTTGACGATGGAGGAGACCACACCCTTGCGGATGGTGCCCTTCTGCAGCTGGTTGAGGAACTCGCTGCGCACCTCGGACTGGGTCTGCTCCAGCCAGGCGCGGCGGCTCAGCACCACGTTGTTGCGGTTCTTGTCCAGCTCGATGATCTTGGCCTCGATCTCCTTGCCGATGTAGGGCTGCAGATCGCGGACGCGGCGCATCTCGACCAGCGAGGCGGGCAGGAAGCCGCGCAGCCCGATGTCGAGGATCAGGCCGCCCTTGACCACCTCGATGACGGTGCCCTTGACGGCCTCGTCCTTCTCCTTGAGCGCCTCGATGGTGCCCCAGGCGCGCTCGTACTGCGCGCGCTTCTTGGACAGGATGAGCCGGCCCTCTTTGTCCTCCTTGGTGAGAACCAGGGCCTCGACCTCATCGCCGACGGAAACGACCTCGTTGGGGTCGACGTCGTGCTTGATGGACAGCTCACGGGCGGGAATGACGCCCTCGGTCTTGTAGCCGATGTCGAGGAGCACCTCGTCCCGGTCCACTTTGACGATCGTGCCCTCGACGATGTCGCCATCGTTGAAGTATTTGATCGTTTTGTCTATTGCGGCAAGAAAATCCTCGCTGGAGCCAATGTCGTTGACGGCTACTTGGGGCGAGGTGACGGCGGGACTCGGCATGTGGTGGGTTGCTCCGGACAGGTTGGGTCGTAGGGACAATGTGGGATTTACCCATCGAGGCTACTCGACACTGCACACGCTGGACAAACTCAGACGGCCGATCCAGGTCAGAACTTGGCGATCAACACGACACCGCAGACCATCAGCGCACCCCCGAGGGCGCGCCACGCCGTGATCGGGTGAGGATCGAGGCGCAGCCAGCCGAAATGGTCGAGTACCAAGGACATGACGAGCGCCGAGGTGACCGTGATGCCCATGAAAGTTCCGGCTCCGACCCGGTTGACCAGGGTGAGGCCCGCATAGACCTGGACGGCCCCGACGAGACCGCCGACGACGGCCCACCAGGGCATCGACGCGACGTCCTTCGCGCTGGGCAACGGCCTGTGCATGACCAGGAATGCCGCGACGAAGAAGACCGTGATCACCGCGAACGACACCGCCGAGGCCAGCCACGGGTTGATCAGGTGCTTGAAGAGCTGACCGTTCATGGCCGCGCCGCAGGTCTGCAGCGCACCGCCCAGGATTATGAACGGAATCATCCAGATCGGGTTCATGACACTCCTAGCTAGTGCGCGGCCGCATCCCAGCTACGGCCGTAGCCCACCGACACCTCCAGCGGAACGTCGAGCGGGTAGGCCCGGCCCATCTGCTCGCGGGCCAGCTTCTCGACCTGCTCGTGCTCGCCGGGGGCGATCTCGAACAGCAACTCGTCGTGCACCTGCAGCAGCATGCGCGAGGCCAGCCCGGCCTCCTTGATCGCGTGGTCGACGCGGATCATCGCCACCTTGATGATGTCGGCCGCACTGCCCTGGATCGGCGCGTTGAGCGCGGCCCGCTCGGCGGCCTCGCGCACCTGGCGATTGCTGCTGTCCAGCTCGGGCAGGTAGCGGCGGCGGCCGAAGACCGTGGAGGTGTAGCCGTCCTTGCGGGCCTGCTCGACGACGGCGTGCAGGTAGTCGCGCACCCCGCCGAACCGGGTGAAGTACTGGTCCATCTGGACCTTCGCCTCCTCGGTGGAGATATTGAGCTGGGTGGAAAGCCCGTAGGCGCTCAACCCGTAGGCCAGCCCGTAGGACATGGCCTTGACCCGGCGGCGCAACTCGGCGGTGACCTCCTCGATGGGCACCCCGAACGCGCGGGAGGCCACGAACGAGTGCAGGTCCTCGCCGGTGTTGAACGCCTCGATCAGCCCCTCGTCGCCGGACAGGTGGGCCATGATCCGCATCTCGATCTGGCTGTAGTCCGCCGTCATCAGCTCGGAGTAGCCGTTCCCGACGACGAACGCGTCGCGGATCTGCCGGCCCGCGTCGGTGCGGATCGGGATGTTCTGCAGGTTGGGTTCGGTCGACGACAGCCGGCCGGTGGCCGCGATGGTCTGGTTGAACGTGGTGTGAATCCGGCCGTCCGCGGCGACCGCGTTGAGCAGCCCGTCGACGGTGACCTTCAGCCGGGTGACGTCGCGGTGGGCGAGCAGGTGCTGCAGGAACGGGTGGCCGGTCTTGTCGGACAGCGACTGCAGGGCGTCGGCATCCGTGGTGTAGCCGGTCTTGGTCCGCTTGGTCTTCGGCATGCCGAGTTCGTCGAACAGCACGACCTGTAGCTGCTTGGGCGAGCCCAGGTTGATCTGCTTGCCGATCACGGCGTAGGCGGCCTCGGCGGCGTCGCGGATCTGGTCGCCGAACTGGCTCTGCAACGCGCCGAGCATGTCCAGGTCCACGGCGATGCCGGCGCGTTCCATCTCCGCCAGCACCTGCTGCACCGGCAGCTCCATCTCGGCCAGCAGCGCGGTGGAGTCGATGCGGTCCAGCTCGGCGTCCAGCGCGTCGGCCAGGTCCACCACCGCCCGCGCCCGCAGGATCAGCGTCTGCACCGCCTGGTCGTCGGTGCCGTCGGTGTCATCGAGCAGCGAAAGTTGTCGTTGCTCTTGGGTTTCCGCGCGCAGCTCGCGTCGCAGGTAGCGCAGCGAGAGGTCGTCGAGAGTGAAGCTGCGCTGCCCCGGCCGCACCAGGTAGGCCGCCAGCGCAGTGTCTGAGGTGATCCCACCCAGCGTCCACCCGCGGCCCGCGAGGTCGTGAATGGCCAGTTTCGCCTCGTGCAGCGCCTTGGGTTTGGCCGGGTCGGCCAGCCAGGCCGCCAGCGCGGCGTCGTCCTCGGGGGTCACCGCCGCGGTGTCGATGTAGCCGCCCTCCCCGTCGGCGGCGGCGATCGCCAGCGCGGTGGCGTCCCCGCCGTGCGGTAAATGGGTGCCCGCGACGGCCAGCCCGGCCCGGCGCCCGTCGCCGGCGTGCTCGGCCAGCCAGCGCCCGACGGTGCCGGGCTCCAGCGCGCCACCCTGCACGTCGAAACCCTCGTCCACCTCGGGCTCGACCGCGGCCAGGGTGTCGAACAGCCGGTCGCGCAGCACCCGGAACTCGAGGTCGTCGAAGAGCCGGTGGATGTGGTCGCGGTCCCAGGGCTGCAGCCGCAGCGTGTCCGGGGTCTGGGCCAGCGGCACATCGCGCACCAACTCGGTGAGCTCGCGGTTGCGCACCACCCCGGCCAGGTTGGCCCGCAGCGCGTCGCCCACCTTGCCGCGCACCGCGTCGACGTTGTCGACCAGGCCCTGCAGCGAGCTGTATTCGGCGATCCACTTGGTGGCGGTCTTCTCCCCCACCCCGGGGATGCCGGGCAGGTTGTCGCTGGGATCGCCGCGCAGCGCGGCGAAGTCGGGGTACTGCGCGGGGGTGAGCCCGTACTTCTCGACGACGGCCTCGGGGGTGAAGCGGGTGAGTTCGCTGACGCCCTTGCGCGGGTACAGCACTGTCACGTCGTCGGTGACCAGCTGCAGCGAGTCCCTGTCCCCGGTGACCACGAGCACCCGGTAGCCCTCGTTGGCGGCCTGGGTGGCCAGCGTCGCGATGATGTCGTCGGCCTCGAACCCGGGCTCGGCGAGCACCGTGATGCCCAGCGCGCCGAGCACCTCCTTGGTGATGTCGATCTGGCCCCGGAATTCGTCGGGGGTCGCCGACCGGTTGGCCTTGTATTCGGGGTAGCGCTCGGAACGGAACGTCTCGCGGGACACGTCGAACGCCGCGGCGATGTGCGTCGGCGCCTCGTCGCGCAAGAGGTTGATCAGCATGGCGGTGAAGCCGTACACCGCGTTGGTGGTCAGGCCGCCGCGGGTCTTGAAGTTCTCGGCCGGCAGCGCGTAGAACGCCCGGAACGCCAGCGAATTTCCGTCGAGCAACATCAGCGTCGGCCTGGTTTTGTCCTCGCCGGCGGTACTCACGGGTCACACTCTAGGCACCCCACCTGACACGGCCCACCGCCGCCACAGAACTGCAACACGTTTCAGTTTCCTACCGGCGCTGGGTACGCTGGCACGGTGTCAGAGGTCATCCGCCAAGAACCGGCGATCGATGGATGGTTCGCCACCGACAGCTCCGGCAACCCCTATCTGATCGGCAGCAAGTGCCCCCAGTGCGGCACCTACGTCTTCCCGCCTCCCCAATCGGAGGGCCGGAGCAACAACTGCCCCAACCCGGCGTGTGACGGCGACACGCTGCAGTCGGTCGCCTTGTCGCGACGGGGAACGCTGTGGAGCTACACCGAGAACCGGTACGCCCCGCCCCCGCCCTATCCCGCCCCCGACCCCTTCGAGCCGTTCGCGATCGCCGCGGTGGAGCTGGCCGACGAGGGACTGATCGTGCTCGGCAAGGTGGTCCAGGGCACGCTGGCGGCCGACCTGAAAGTCGGAATGGAGATGGAGCTGACGACGATGCTGCTGTTCACCGACGACGACGGCGTCGAGCGCGTCGTCCACGCCTGGAAGGTCGCGCCCCGATGAGCATTCCGGAACCCGTCTACATCCTCGGCGCCGGAATGCACCCGTGGGGCAAGTGGGGCCGCGACTTCACCGAATACGGGGTGGTTGCCGCCCGGGCCGCGCTCGGCGAAGCGGGGCTGGACTGGCGCCAGATCCAGCTGGTGGCCGGCGCGGACACCATCCGCAACGGCTATCCCGGCTTCATCGCCGGGTCGACGTTCGCGCAGAAACTCGGCTGGAACGGCGTCCCGGTCAGCTCCAGCTACGCCGCGTGCGCCAGCGGCTCGCAGGCCCTGCAGAGCGCCCGCGCCCACATCCTGGCCGGTTTCTGCGACGTCGCGCTGGTGATCGGCGCCGACACCACCCCCAAGGGCGCGTTCGCCCCGGTCGGCGGGGAACGCAAGAACGACCCCGACTGGCAGCGCTTCCACCTGATCGGGGCGAGCAACCCGGTGTATTTCGCGCTGCTGGCGCGGCGGCGCATGGACCTCTACGGCGCCACCCTCGAGGACTTCGCCCGGGTGAAGGTCAAGAACTCCCGGCACGGCCTGCAGAATCCCAACGCCCGGTACCGCAAAGAGGTGTCGGTCGAGGACGTGCTGGCCAGCGCGGTGGTCTCCGATCCGTTGCGGCTGCTCGACATCTGCGCGACCTCCGACGGCGCGGCGGCCCTGGTGGTGGCCAGCGCCGCGTTCGCCCGCAAACACCTCGGCTCGCTCGACGGCGTGCCGTCGGTGCGGGCGGTCAGCACCGTAACCCCGCGATACCCGCAGCACCTACCCGAATTGCCGGACATCGCAACGGATTCCACCGCTGTGACGCCCGCACCGGAGCGGGTGTTCAAAGACCAGATCCTCGACGCGGCCTACGCCGAGGCGGGCATCGGGCCCGAGGACGTCAGCCTGGCCGAGGTCTACGACCTGTCCACCGCGCTGGAGCTGGACTGGTACGAGCACCTGGGGTTGTGCCCCAAAGGTGAGGCCGAGGCCCTGCTGCGCAGCGGGGCGACCACCGTCGGCGGCAGGATCCCGGTCAACCCGTCGGGCGGCCTGGCCTGCTTCGGCGAGGCGATCCCCGCCCAGGCGATCGCGCAGGTCTGCGAGCTGACCTGGCAGCTGCGGGGTCAGGCGACGGGCCGGCAGGTGGAGAACGCCACGGTCGGCATC
>NZ_JBYCLG010000053.1:0-4542 GCF_057473785.1 Mycobacterium sp. TH-M103 | reverse complement strand
GACGAGGTGATCTGCGCGTTCGGCCGGATCGGGTCGATGTTCGCCTGTGACGACTTCGGCTACGTGCCCGACATGATCACCTGCGCCAAGGGCATGGCGTCGGGCTACTCCCCGATCGGCGCGATGATCGCCGGCGACCGCCTCTTCGAGCCGTTCGACGACGGCGCCACGATCTTCCCGCACGGCTACACCTTCGGCGGCCACCCGGTGTCGGCCGCCGTGGGGCTGGCCAACCTGGACATCTTCGAGCGCGAGGGTCTCAACGACCGGGTCCGGCATCACGCGCCGGCCTTCCGCGCGACGCTGGAGAAGCTGTACGACCTGCCCATCGTCGGCGACGTGCGCGGCGAGGGCTACTTCTACGGCATCGAGTTGGTCAAGGACAAGGCGACGAAGGAGACCTTCGGCGACGCCGACTGCGAACGCGTGCTGCACGGCTACCTGTCGCCGGCGCTGTTCGAGGCGGGCCTGTACTGCCGCGCCGACGACCGCGGCGACCCCGTCATCCAGCTGGCGCCGCCGCTGATCAGCGGTCAGGCCGAGTTCGACACCATCGAGTCGATCCTGCGCGACGTGCTGAGCGAGGCCTGGAAGCGGCTGTAGGCGCGCCGGCGGCGAGTAACTTCCGCCCCATCAGTCACAGCGCGGCTCCCCGGGATCGGCCGCCCGATCGCCTAGTCTGCACACCGATGACCTTCTTACGTTCCGCGTCGTGCCTGGTGGCGGCGGTCTTCATGACGGCCGCCCCGGCCGCGTTGGGGGCGCCCGCGGCGAGCGCCGAGCCGGTGCCCAACGCCGGGCCCGCGGACTGCCCCTACAAGGTGTCGACGCCGCCCGCGGTGGACTCGTCGGAGGTCCCCCAGGCGGGCGACCCGCCGATGCCGCTGGCGGTGCCCCCCAAGCCGGTCGGCGGCGAGGCCCTCGGCAGCTGCGGCGTCGTCGTCGCGCCCGACACGCCGCTGCTGCCCACCGACGTCTCCGCCGACGCCTGGCTGGTGGCCGACCTCGACAGCGGCGCGGTCATCGCCGCCAAGGACCCGCACGCCCGGCACCGCCCGGCCAGCGTCATCAAGGTGCTGGTCGCGATGGCGTCGATCAACGCGCTCAACGAGAACAAGGTGGTCCCCGGCACCGCCGAGGACGCGGCCGTCGAGGGCACCAAGGTCGGCGTCGCCGAGGGCGGGATGTACACCGTCAACCAGCTGCTGCACGGGCTGCTGATGCACTCCGGCAACGACGCCGCGCACGCGCTGGCCATGCAGCTCGGCGGGATGCAGCAGGCGCTGGAGAAGATCAACGTGCTGGCCGCCAAGCTCGGCGGCCGCGACACCCGGGTGGCGACGCCGTCCGGGCTGGACGGCCCGGGGATGAGCACCTCGGCCTACGACATCGGCCTGTTCTACCGCTACGCCTGGCAGAACCCGATCTTCGCCGACATCGTCGCGACCCGGACCTTCGACTTCCCCGGCCACGGCGACCACCCCGGCTACGAGCTGGAGAACGACAACAAGCTGCTCTACAACTATCCCGGCGCGCTGGGCGGCAAGACCGGTTACACCGACGACGCCGGCCAGACCTTCGTCGGTGCGGCCAACCGCGACGGACGACGGCTGGTGGCGGTGCTGCTACACGGGACCCGGCAGCCGATCGCGCCGTGGGAGCAGGCCGCGCATCTGCTCGACTACGGGTTCGCCACCCCGCCGGGAACCCAGGTGGGGTCGCTGGTCGCGCCCGACCCCTCGCTGGCGCCCGCCAAGCCGGAGGGTGCCGCCGGGCGCGCCGGCGCAGCGCAGGCCGCCGGGCTCCTTCCCGCGAGCGACGAGGTGCCGGTGCGGGTGGGCGTCGGCGTCATCGGGGCGATCGTCGTTTTCGGGCTGATCATGGCGGCACGGTCGATGAACCGCCGGCCGCAGCATCGTTGAGCACCCGGCCCGGGGGCCTGCTGGTCGGGTTGACCGCCGCCAGCGTCGGCGTCGTCTACGGCTACGACCTGTCCATCATCGCCGGGGTGCAGCTGTTCGTCACCGGCGACTTCGGCCTCACGACGCGGCAGCAGGAGCTGTTGACGACGATGGCGGTGCTCGGCCAGATCGCCGGGGCACTGGGCGCCGGCGTGCTGGCCAACGTGTTCGGGCGCAAGCGTTCGGTGGTGTCGCTGCTGGTGGCCTACGCGGCGTTCGCGGTGCTGGGTGCGCTGGCGGTGTCGTTGCCGATGCTGTTGACGGCCCGGTTCCTGCTGGGGCTGGCCGTCGGCGTCTCGATCGTGGTGGTGCCGGTCTACGTCGCGGAGTCGGCTCCGGCGGCGGTGCGCGGGTCGCTGCTGACCGTCTACCAGCTGGCCACAGTCAGCGGGCTCATCGTCGGCTACGTCACCGCCTACCTGCTGGCCGGGGCCCACGCCTGGCGCTGGATGCTGGGCCTGGCCGCCGTGCCCGCAACGCTGTTGCTGCCGTTGCTGATCCGCATGCCCGACACCGCCCGGTGGTACATGATGAAGGGCCGCACCGCCGACGCGCGCGCGGCGCTGCTGCGGGTGGAGCCCACCGCGGACGTCGAGGGCGAACTCGCCGAGATCGCCCGCGCGGTCGGCGAAGGCTCGGCGGGCCCCGGGGGCATGTCCGAGATGCTGCGCCCGCCGTACCTGCGGGCCACCCTGTTCGTCGTCGCGCTCGGCTTCCTGATCCAGATCACCGGCATCAACGCGATCGTCTACTACAGCCCGCGCATATTCGAGGCGATCGGGTTCACCGGGGACTTCGCGCTGCTGGGGTTGCCGGCCCTGGTACAGGTCGCCGGACTGGCGGCCGTGCTCACCGCGATGCTGCTCGTCGACCGGCTGGGGCGGCGCCCGATCCTGTTGTGCGGCATCGCGATGATGATCGCCGCCGACCTCGTCCTGACGGCCGTGTTCGGCCGCGGTCTCGGCGGCGCTGTCCTCGGGTTCGCCGGCGTGCTGCTGTTCATCGTGGGGTTCACGCTGGGTTTCGGCTCGCTGGGCTGGGTGTATGCCAGCGAGAGCTTCCCGACCCGGCTGCGGTCCATCGGGTCGAGCACGATGCTGACCTCGAACCTGGTGGCCAACGCGATCGTCGCCGCGGTCTTCCTGACCATGCTGCACACCCTGGGCGGCGCGGGGACTTTCGCGGTGTTCGCGGCTCTCGCGGTGGTGGCGTTCGGCGTCGTCTACCGCTACGCGCCGGAGACCAGGGGCCGCGAACTCGAGGACATCCGGCATTTCTGGGAGAACGGCGGACGCTGGGACAAACCATGCCCCTGATCCGCGCCGGCACCCTGGTGCTCGACGGGCAGGTCCGCCGGCCCGGCTGGCTGGAAACCGCCGGCGGCCGGATTCTGGGCTGCGGCGCCGGCGCGCCGCCCCGTCCGCCCGACACCGATCTGCCCGATTCGGTTGTGGTGCCCGGGTTTGTCGACATGCACGTGCACGGCGGGGGCGGGGCCTCCTACCCCGAGGCCGTCGCCGACGCCGCGGCCTTCCACCTGCGGCACGGCACCACCACGACGATGGCCAGCCTGGTCACCGCCGCTCCGGCGGAGCTGATCGCCGGGGTCCGCGCGCTGGCCGCAGCGGCCCGGCGCGGCACCGTCGCGGGCATCCACCTCGAGGGGCCGTGGCTGAGCGCGGCGCGCTGCGGCGCGCACGACCGCACCCTGATGCGCGACCCGGGGCCCGCCGAGATCGACGCCGTGCTCGACGCCGGCGGCGGCGCGATCAAGATGGTGACGCTGGCGCCCGAACGGCCCGGCTGCGACCAGGCGATCCGGCGCTTGCGCGACGCGGGAGTCGTTGTGGCGGTCGGTCATTCGGATGCCACCTACGAGCAGACCCGACGCGCCATCGGCCTGGGCGCCACCGTCGGCACGCACCTGTTCAACGCGATGCCGCCGCTGCATCACCGCGAGCCCGGGCCAGCGCTGGCCCTGCTGGCGGACCCGGGTGTGACCGTCGAGCTCGTCGCCGACGGCGTGCACCTGCATCCGGCCGTCGTGGACGCGGTGATCCGCGCCGCGGGACCCGAGCGGGTCGCCGTCGTGACCGACGCCGTCGCCGCGGCCGGCTGCGACGACGGCACGTTCCGGCTCGGCGCGATGCCGGTCGAGGTCGTCGCCGGCGTTGCGCGGGTCCGCGGGACGGACACGATCGCCGGCAGCACCGCGACGATGGACCGGCTCTTCCGCGCGGTGGCGGAGCGCTGCGGGCTGGCCGAGGCGGTGCAGGTGACCGCGGCGACACCGGCGCGGGCCCTGGGCCTGCGGGGTGTCGGCAGCCTGCGGCCGGGGCATGATGCCGATCTCGTGGTGCTCGACCGGGATCTGCGCGTCACCGCGGTGATGCGGCGGGGGGAGTGGACCGCCGCCTAGCGCGGCCGGCGGGTCAACCGCGAAAAGGTCAGCGCACCAACGGCACCCATCGCCATCGCGGTCATCGCCTGCCGGGCGCTGAGGCCCTCGTCCCGCTGGACCCGCGGGGCGATGATCGCGGGCGGGGGCGGCTCCACGGGCCGGGCGCGCGGATCCGTCGAC
>NZ_JBYCLG010000052.1:0-31518 GCF_057473785.1 Mycobacterium sp. TH-M103 | reverse complement strand
GTTTCGGGTCGTCATCACCCATCGCGTGCACCCCGAGGTGCTCGAGCTGCTGGGCCGATCGTGCGAGGTGGTCGCCAACCAGACACCCGAGAGCCTGCCCCGCGGTGAGCTGCTGAGCCGGTGCCGCGACGCCGACGCGCTGCTGGTGTTCATGCCCGACCACGTCGACGAGGAGTTGCTGGGCCACAGCCCCCGGTTGCGGATCGTGGCCGGCGCGCTCAAGGGCTTCGACAACATCGACGTCGCGGCCTGCACCGCCCGGGGAATCTGGGTCAGCTACGTCGAGGACCTTCTCACCGTCCCCACCGCCGACCTGGCGGCCGGGCTGCTGATCGCGCTCGACCGCCACATACCGGCCGGCGACCGCCACGTCCGGTCGGGCCGCCACCAGGGCTGGCGGCCCGAACTCTACGGCGGCGGCTTGGCCGGCCGCCGGGTCGGGATCGTCGGGATGGGCGCGGTGGGCCGCGCGGTGGCCCGCCGCTTGCGCGCGTTCGGCGCGCAACTGCTCTACAGCGATCCCGCCCCGCTGCCCGCCGCCGACGAGGCGGAACTGGGCGCCCGCGCGGTGCCCCTGGAAACGCTGTTGGAGGCCAGCACCGCCGTCGTGCTCACCGCACCCCTGACCACGCAGACCCACCACCTGATCGGACCGGCTGCGCTGCAACGGCTCCCGGCAGGGGCGCTGCTGGTCAACGTGGGCCGCGGTTCGGTCGTCGACGAGAACGCCGTCGCCGACGCGTTGGCGTCCGGCCACCTGGGCGGCTACGCCGCCGACGTCTTCGCGTTCGAGGACTGGTCGGATCCCGGCAAGCCGCGGGACATCCCGCCCGCCCTGCAAGCCCACGACCGCACCCTGTTCACCCCGCACCTGGGTTCGGCCGTGCGCGACGTGCGCCTGCGGATCGAGACGGCGGCCGCGCGCAGCATCCTCGACATGTGCGCGGGCAAGCCGCCTTCCGTCACCGCGAACCGCGTCGGATCTTGATCGCCGGCCTCCGTCAAACCCGCTTGGCGGGTGTGGAATTGGCGTTCAGCATTGCTCGGTCGAGCACCTCTGGTTGGGGCAATAGGTCGAATGCGCGAGGCTCACCATCGTGTGGACGTCCCCGACCGTGACGTTTCTCTGGTCCAGGTTGGCGTGGATGTCCTGGGCGACGAGGCACCCCATCGCCGTCAGCGCACGCGCGTGATCCGGCGGCCAGCTGAAGCCGGCGGCGTGCAGTTGGGCGAGGTAGGTGTCATCAGCGGCGTCGGCGGCCGCTGTCGCGGCGCCGGCGACCAGGGCGGCGGGGACGACGACGGGGACGGCCAGTGCGGCCCGCCAGCGAAACGAGGGCATTCGATGCGATCCCTTCCTCGGACGACAATGCCGTCAGTGTGCGGGCTCGAAGCGGCACGAATATGAAGAACAGCAAAACCCGCGAGGAATGAGGGTACGCAGCCGACGCGAATCCCGGCGAACTGCCGCGCCCAGCTGCGGCAGCGCCGGGGCGAATTCAGTCGCGGATGCGGACCGCGATGTAGCCCAGGGGGATTCCGGTGCGTACCGTGATGCATTCCCGCGCGGCGAATTCCACGTCGGCGCGGCGGCTGGAATGGGTGACGGCGCCGATTTCGGGGATGCGGATCAGCCATCCGCCGGCCTGGCGCTCGACCTCGATGTCGAAGCACTGGCCGATGACCGCCACGGCGGCCGGGCGCCGGGGCCGGCGGCAGTGGGAACGGCGCAGGGAATCCGCGGCCGATCGGCGCGAAAGCGTGTGGGTCTGCATGCGAATTCTTTCTCGGTCTTCGTTGAGCCGTGGGCCACACTACTGCCGAGCGTGATCAGCACCAAATCGGGGCGGTCCCCCGTCAGCCCGATCGCGGATGCCGGCTGACCGGCGCGGTAAAACCTTGGGTGTCATCGAAGAACGCCCAACGCCCGTCGTCGTCGACCTCCATGCGCCAGCCCCTCTCGGAACGGCCCGCGACGAGGCACAAGAACCACGCGTGCGCGGTTTCGGCACTGGCGAAGTTCCTGGTCGCGACGACCGTGCCGTGCGGATCGATGACGCGAAACGCGGTCATGAGATGAGCTTATCCCCCGCGGCCGGATTTCAATCACGCCGACGTTCGTCGGTCCGTGAGATGCGCGTGCTATACGGTGCGGGCGAGGCGATCGGCGAGCAGCTCGGCGAACCGGGCCGGATCCTCCAGCGCACCGCCCTCGGCGAGAAGGGCTGTGCCGTAGAGCAGTTCGGCGGTCTCGGCCACCTCGGCGAGCGCGGCGTCGTCGCCGGCGTGGTCGTGGTGAGCCTGGCGCAGCCCGGTGACCAGCGGATGGTCCGGGTTGAGCTCCAGGATCCGCTTCCCGACCGGAACGTCCTGTCCCGTGGCCCGGTAGAGGCGCGCCAGCGTCGGCGTGATCCCGAACGCGTCGGTGATCAGGCAGGCCGGTGACTGCGTCAGCCGGGTGGACAGGCGCACGTCCTTGACGTGATCGCTCAGGGTCTCCTTCAGCCAGCCCAGCAGCTCGGCGAAGTCCTTCTGCTGCTCCTCGCGTTCGGCCTCGCTGACGTTCTCCTCGCTGTCGAGGTCGACCTCGCCCTTGGCCACCGACTGCAGCGGCTTGCCGTCGTATTCGTCGACGACGCCCACCCACACCTCGTCGACCGGGTCGGTGAGCAGCAGAACCTCGTACCCCTTGGCCTTGAACGCCTCGAGGTGCGGTGACTTGGTGAGCTGCTGGCGCGTCTCGCCGGTGGCGTAGAAGATCTGCGTCTGGCCTTCCTTCATGCGCCCGACGTACTCGGCGAGCGTGGTGGCCTCGTCCTCGCTGTGGGTGGAGGCGAACGAGCTGACTTCCAGCAGCGTCTCCCGGTTGTCGGCGTCGGACAGCAAGCCCTCCTTGATAGCCCGGCCGAATTGGTTCCACAAGGTGCGGTAGTCGTCCGGCCGCTCGGATTGCAGGTCCTTGATGGTGGACAGGACCTTCTTGCTCAACCTGCGGCGGATCGCGTTGACCTGCCGGTCCTGCTGCAGGATTTCGCGGGAGACGTTGAGCGACATGTCTTGTGCGTCGACCACACCCTTGACGAAGCGCAGGTAGTGCGGCAGCAGCTGGTCGCAGTCACCCATGATGAACACGCGCTTGACGTAGAGCTGGATCCCGACGTGGGCGTCGCGGTCGAACAAGTCGAACGGGGCGTGGGACGGGATGAACAGCAGGGCCTGGTACTCGAACGTGCCCTCCGCCTTCATCGCGATGACCTCGAGCGGGTCGTCCCAGGCGTGCGCGATGTGCTTGTAGAACTCCTTGTACTCCTCGTCGGAGACCTCGTCTTTGGGCCGGGCCCACAGCGCCTTCATCGAGTTCAGCGTCTCGATCTCGGTGCTGACGACGTCTTCGCCGCCCGCCTCTTCCGACGGGGTGCGCCGCTGGACCTCCATCCGGATGGGCCAGGCGATGAAGTCGGAGTACTTCTTGACCAGGCCCCGCAGCCGCCAGTCCGAGGTGTAGTCGTGCAGCTCGTTCTCGGGGTCCTCGGGCTTGAGATGCAGGGTGACCGCCGTCCCCTGGGGCGCCCCCTTTTCGGCGTCGATCGTCTCAATTGTGTAGGTGCCCTCACCGCTGGATTCCCAGCGGGTGGCCTCGCTCTCGCCGGCCTTGCGGGTCAGCAGCTCGACCTTGTCGGCGACCATGAAGCTCGAGTAGAAGCCGATCCCGAACTGTCCGATCAGCTCCTCGGACGCGGCCTCGTTCTTGGCCTCCCTGAGCTGCTGGCGCAACTGGGCGGTCCCCGACTTGGCCAGCGTGCCGATCAGGTCCACGACCTCCGCGCGGGTCATGCCGATGCCGTTGTCGCGGACCGTCAGCGTGCGGGCCTCCTTGTCCACCTCCAGCTCGATGTGCAGATCGGAGGTGTCGACGTCGAGGTCCTTGTTGCGGAAGGCTTCCAGCCGCAGCTTGTCCAGGGCATCGGAGGCGTTGGAGATCAGCTCCCGCAGGAACGAATCCTTGTTGGAGTAAACCGAGTGGATCATCAGATCCAGCAGCTGGCGGGCCTCTGCCTGGAACTCCATCTGCTCGACACGCGCGTTCATGAGACTCCGTTCGACGACATGACGCCTCAAATTTAGCGAGGCGCGCAGCGCTCGTGCCGAGGGGTTCGCTCAGCGCTGACAGGACTACTGTCGGGAGTCATCAACGCCGATCAGGCGCGGCCCTACCGAAGGAGAACCGGTGTCCGTAGCTCGACGCGAACGTGCCGCCCTCGTCGACACCCTGCGCGACGTGGGGCCCGATGCGCCCACCCTGTGCGAGGGCTGGAAGACGCGGGACCTGGCGGCCCATCTGGTCATCCGCGAATACCGCCCCGACGCCGCACCGGGAATCCTGATCCCGTTCTTCGCCGCCCACACCGCCAAGGTGCAGGACGAGGTGGCCGGGCGGGACTGGGCGGAGCTGCTGGACAAGGTCGCGTCCGGCCCGCCGCTGTACTCACCGTTCAAGCTGCTCGACCCGGTGGCCAACGTCGCCGAGATGTTCATCCACCACGAGGACGTGCGCCGCGCACAGCCGGACTGGGCGCCCCGCGTGCTCGAACAAAAGCTGGTGGCCTCGCTGCGCCGCACGCTGCCACTGATGGCCCGTCTCACCCTCGCCAAGCTCCCCGCCCGGGTCGCGTTGCGCACCTCGGAAGGCAAAACGGTGCTGACCGCCGGGCATGGTCCCGCGGTCACGGTGACCGGGTTGCCCGAGGAGCTGCTGCTGTTCGCCGTCGGCCGTGACGCCCGGGTCGAGTTCGACGGCGACGCGGCGGCGGTGCAGGCGGTGCGCGACGCGCCGAAGGGCTTGTAGCGGCTCGTCCTCAGCCGAACGCCTCGCGCAGCTCCTTTTTGACGACCTTCCCGAATTGGTTGCGCGGCAGGTGGTCGACGATCACGAGCCGTTCCGGGCGCTTGTAGCGGCTCAGCCCGTGCGCGCGGCAGTGCTCCACCAGGCTGTCCAGCGTCACCGGGATCGACGGGGGGCCCGGCGCGGGCACCACCACGGCGCACACCCGCTCGCCGGTGCGCGCGTCGGGCACCCCGATAACGGCGACGTCGGCGACCGCGGGGTGGGTGGCCAGCGCATTCTCGACCTCGAGGGCCGAGATGTTCTCCGCGTTGCGGATGATCGCGTCCTTGATGCGCCCCGTCACCCGCACGTTGCCGTCGGCGTCGACGAGGCCGAGGTCGCCGGTGCGCAGCCAGCCCTGCCGGTCGAAGGCGTCGGCGTCCAGGGCGGGGTCGACGTAGCCGAGGAAGCATTGGGGTCCCTTGAGCCGCAACTCCCCCTCTCCTCCGGCGGGCAGTTCGATGCCGCCGCGGTCGACCACCCGGACGCTGACGCCGGGTACCGGCGGGCCGACGGTGTGGTCGAGCACCTCCGGCGCGGCGGTCAGCGACGGCGACGTCGCGCAGGGGAACTCGGTCATCCCCCAGGCGTTGGCGAGGCCGGCCACGCCGAACGTCTCGCGGACCCGACGCCCCAGGTCGGCGGTGATGGGCGCTCCGCCGGCCAAACAGCCGCGCAGCGAAGGGAACAGCGGCCGGCCGGCGTTCGCCTCCTGGGCCTGCAGGAACGCCACGAAGAACGGGGTTGCGGTGCCCAGGAACGTCGGGTTGTGCGCCGCGACGGCCAGCGGTGTCGTGACCGGGTCGAACACCTCGAACAGCGCCAGCCGCATCCCGGTCGACAGGGCGGCGGCCAGCATCGCGGCCCCGCCGATGTGCGCGACCGGGAAGGCGATCGGGTCCACGTCGCCGCTGCCGGCGCCCACCATGCCCACCACGCCCGCCGAGCCGGCGATCACCGAGGCGTCGGTGTGCCGAATCCCCTTGGGAGCCGCGGTGGTTCCCGACGAGTAGTAGATCCAGCGGGTATCGTCGGTGGCTTCCGGCGGCGCGGGCAGTGCCTCGGCGCCGGCCCGCGGCAGTCGCAGCTCGCCGGCCGCCGGCGGTGCGGACAACTCGACGGTGACGACGTCGAACCCCCGCTCCCGCGCCAGCCCGCGCGCCATCTCACCGTGCTGGAATCCGCGCCAAACCTCTGGTACGACAAGCAATTCGGTCCCCGCCTGGCCGGTGATGAAGCCAACCTCACGTTCGCCCAGGATCGGGATGATCGGGTTCTGCACCGCACCGAGCCGGGCCAGCGCGGCCATGACCACCATGGTCTCCAGCGCGGTGGGCAGCTGCCAGGACACGACGGTGCCCGGGCCGACCCCGCGGCGGGCGAGCGCGGCGGCCGTCGAGCAGGCGGCGTCGTGCAGGCGGCGGGCGGTGAGGCTGCGGCCGTGCTCGTCGGCGAGCAGCGGGCGGTCCGATGCGCGCCGCGCCGCGTCGGCGATCAACGCCCAGAACGTCGTCATACCGCCGGCGGGGGCCGAAACCCTGAGTGTGCGATCGCGACCGAGACGGCGCTGCCGATCGGGCCGTGCGGGTCGACCAGGACTGCCGAGCCGGTGGCCACGCCCTCATGGCTGGAATGGGTCAGCGAGGCCAGCCCGAGGTGGGGCCCTTCGGGCAGGCGGCTGAGGATGACGGTGTAGTCGGCGTTGATGAACTGCAGTCCGCTCGTGCCCCAGTTGGCGAGCGAGGCGGTGATGTCGCCGGCCATGGCCGCGCGGGTGAACGCCGTGAGCGGTTCGCCGTCGATCAACGACCGCGTTTCGTGTAGCCACGTGTATTTCCGCCCCGGCTCGCGGGGCCAGTCCGGGTCGGGGTTCTGCACCTCCGAGCCCCAGCCGTAGGTACGCATGAACAGCGTCGACGGTGCGCCATCCGTCTCGAGCGGGACCGGCGGCATCTGCACCGGCTGGGACCAGACGTCGCCGTCGGGCTGCGGGCCGCGCCGCAGGAACAGCGCACTCCCCCGGGCCACCGGGGAGCCATCCTGGACGAGGACGGCCTCGACGAGCCGCAGCCGCTTGCGGTCGTGGTGCACACAGGTGTGCACCTCGAGGGGTTCCAGCGCGGTCGGCCTGGGCAGGTCGACGGTCAGCCGGGCGGGTTGCAGATGAGTGTCGTCGACCGCGCGTTCCGCGGCCCAGCCCAACAGGGCGCCGACGACGTGCCCGCTGATCGACGGCCCCCAGCCGCCGCGGGCCATTCTGGTTGGGAGGTAGAGGTTTCCGTCACGGAAGAAGTACGGCGCCGACTCCGGCGAGTCGACGTCGTCCGGCGCGGTCTTCGATTCGGTCACCGCGCGACCCTTCGCGGCAGCGGCGGCGGCAGCGGCACGTTCACGGGCTCCTCCTCGGTAAGCGGCAACTGTCGATATTACAGTTCCACTTCCAGTCCGCCGGTCGCGGCGGCGCTTGACACCAAAGGCACTATGGCACAGCAGTATTGGCCACCAATGCGGCGTCAGGTGATCGCGGCGCCCACCAGATGACCAATCACGTACGTGGTGGCCAACGCCAGACCGCCGCCGACGACGTTGCGCAGCACCGCCCGTCCCTTCGGGGCACCGCCCAGCCCGGCCGAGACCACCCCGGTCATCAGCAGGGCCAGCAGCACCGCGACGACGGTCACGGGGATTCTCCACGCGATCGGCGGCGCCAGGATGGCGATCAGCGGCAGCGTGGCGCCGACCGCGAACGACAGCGCCGAGGACGACGCCGCGTGCCACGGGTTGGTCAGCTCGTCGGGATCGATACCCAGTTCGACCTCGGCGTGGGCGACGAGCGGATTGTGGTCGGTGAGTTCCTCGGCCACGGTGCGCGCGGTCGCCGGCGACAGCCCCTTGGCCTCGTACAGCACGGCGAGTTCGTCCAATTCGGCGGCCGGGTCGTCGCGCAACTCGCGGCGCTCCTTGGTCAACAACGCCTGCTCGGTGTCGCGCTGGGTGCTGACCGACACGTACTCGCCCAGCGCCATCGACACCGCCCCCGCCACCAGCCCGGCGACCCCGGCGGTCAGGATCGGGCCGCGTTCCACCGTCGCGGCCGCGACACCGACCACGATGCCGGCCGTGGAGACGATTCCGTCGTTGGCGCCCAGGACTCCGGCGCGCAGCCAATTCAGCTTCGACGATACCGAACCGACATGGGGCTCTGCGGGGTGCGACGTATCGGGCACGGCGGAACAATATACGCCGAAAACCTGGCCGAACAGCAAAGATAGCCTTGCCAAAGGTCTTTCGGGCGGACCGCCAGCTACACCAACGTGCACCCGGTAGGCCCTGGCCCGCGCGCGTTCGCACGCCTCGAGAATCATTCTGCGCCTGGCCGCGGGACAGACCCCCCGGGGCGCAAGGGGAACAGCACCCGGGCGCAGCGCAGCTAATCCATAGCCGCCCCACCTGACGTTCGGGGTGCGGGGAGTTTTCGAGGAATTCACCGGCGGCGGCGTGCACATCGGTGCTCCGGTTCGTGTGGGTCGCGCTGTAGCCGACGGAATTCACCAGGGTGACTTTGGACCCTCAGGTCTGAGGCCCTTCGCCACGCGATCACCGTGCCCTGTGGCACTCGTTGGCGGGGTCTCGGTAGCGAAACACTGTGGTCACGGTTTGGGTTCCACCCGCCGGAGTCTCGACCGGACAGGAGAAGCGATGGCCACCCACATTGGGCTCCCGATGCACAGCCATGTTGCACGCATGGCCGCGTATGCCGTTGCGCTGACGACCGCCACCCTGTCGGGCATCTGCGCCCTGGCCGCACTCGCCGCCGGGACGCCTTTCGAGTTCGGGGTCGCGTTGGCGTTGTGCGGCGCCGGGTGGGTCGCCGCCGACTTCGTCGGGTGGACGGCAGAGCACACCCGCGAGCGTGCGGCGCGCCGGCGGGCGGTCCCGGCCGCAAGAATCCACGGCTACCGGCCCTCGCGCGTCGTGGTTGTCGGCGGGCAACTTTCCCGCCCCGGCCCGCGGGACAATCTCGCCTCCTGAAGCACGGCGGCGGCCGCCTCAGCTCTTGGTGCCGACGGTGATCAGGTCGGAGATGACCCGCATCCACACCGGTCGCCGGATACGGTGCTGATCGCTGATGGTGAACCCGGCGTCCTCGAACATCGTCCGCATCTCGGCCGGCGACGCGTTGTGCTGTGGTTTCCACCTGTTCGCCGCCGGCACCTGCAGCAGCGGCTGCCGCGTGCTCAGCGCCGCCACGGCCACCAATCCGCCGGGCGCCAGCACACGATAAAACTCACGCAACGCGGCGGGCTGGTCGAAGAAGTGAAAGGCCGAGGTCGTCACGACGGCGTCGAGCGCCCCGTCGTCGAAGGGCAGCTGCTCGGCCGGCCCGCGCAGCCACTGCACGCGGCTCGACCTGGCGCGGGCCTGGGTCAGCATGCCGTCGGACATGTCCACCCCGAAAATCCGCTCCGGATGCAGTTCGCGCTCGATGCGGTCGCTGAGAATACCTGTACCGCAAGCGACATCGGCGACCTTTTGCGCGCCGCGGGCGCGCAACTGCGCGATCACCTCGTCGTGCGGGGGCCGGTAGACCCACTGCTGCAGGAAGGGCAGGTCGTAGACGGGCGCGAGGAAGCTCCACATGCGGGTGACCGCGTCGTTGAGCCCCCGGCGTTGCGCGGACGTCATTTGCCCAGCGTGGCGCTGTAGTAGACGGCGTCGGCGAGCGACACCGAGTCGTTGCCCTGCGGGATCGCGGCAAGACCGTTGTCGGCCAGCAACCGACTCATCGGCGCCCCGGCCGTCTGCCATCCCAGGCTCTCCAGGTAGCCGGCGACGTCGGAGCGCTCCCCCTCGTAGCCGAGATCGGAGAACTCGAATTCGAAGCCGTGGTCGCGCCACTTGGCGGTGACCCTGCGCATCATCTCCCGGGCCCGCTCGTGGTCCACCTGCGACATGTTCGGCACCGCCTCGCAGGCCAGCCGGCTGCCGTCCGCGCTCAGCGCGGTGATGTCGTCCAACAGCCTGTCCTGCGCCGCCGGCGGCAGGTAGCCGAAGAGGCCTTCGGCGATCCAGGCCGTGGGCCGGCTGCGGTCCAGGCCGGCATCCAGCAGGGCGGTGGGCCAGTCCTGCCGCAGATCGATTGCCACCGTGCGCAATTCGGCCTGCGGTGTGGCGCCCAGCCCCGCCAGGGTGGTGGCCTTGAACTCGATCACCTGCGGCTGGTCGAGTTCGAACACCGTCATGTCGGCCGGCCATTCCATACGGTAGGCCCGCGCGTCGAGGCCCGACGCCAGGATCACGGCCTGGCGGATGCCGGCCCGCGCCGATTCCTGGAAGAACGAGTCGAAAAAGCGCGTCCGGGCGGCCATCGCGTCGGGCATATGCGAGAGCTTCCAGGTGGACTCGTCGTCGTCGATGTCGGCAGCAGCCAGTTCGCCCCCGGCCCAGCGCGTGAAGAAGTCCACGCCGACGGCACGGACCAGCGGTTCGGCGAACGGATCCTGGATCACCGGGTGATCGGCCTTGGTGGCGATCGCCCGTGCCGCCGCGACCATGGTGGCCGTCGCGCCCACGCTGGTGGCCAGATTCCAGGTGTCGTTGTCTGTGCGTGGCATGCGCCTGTTCCCCCACCGTCGGATCCGGAGCTTTTATTTAGCCACTATAACGACTGGGGGCGGCAGAATCCCGCCCACGGCGTCAACCCTGCGTGCAGCGCGGCGATTGTGCGACGATCACGCTCAGTTCGGTCTCGCCCGGCGCAAGGGCTAGCGGGGGCCGGGACCACCCGGGCCCCCGGGACCGCCGGGGCCCCCAGGACCGCCCGGTCCCCCCGGCCCTGCGGGGCCGCCCGGCCCACCGGGTCCGTTCGCGGTCGGCAGCCAGAACACGCACTGGTTCAGGTTGGGGCTCCAGACCCAGCCCGGGGCGCAATCCGGCGGATCGGCCCGGGCGATCGCCGGGGCGGCGAGACCGTTCACCGGCAGGCCCAGCACGACCGCGAGGGCAGCCGGCGCGCAACCGCGCAGCACTCGCCTGGGCGCAAACCGCGCCGCGATCGCCTCGCTCATGTCGTTTCTCCTCCCGCCGGCGGCGGAAACGATTGTGCTCGCCTCGGCCCGCGCGTGTCGCCGTTTCCGGGACAAAGTTCGGCGCCCCTGCGCGGCGTGCCCGGCCGGGGCTTCGCCCTCGCCGGCGACGACCGGGCGGCCGGGCCGGCCGCATCGTCGACGCGACGCGGCGGTGGGCCGGCTCACCGGCGGACGATTCAGCGAAGCAGCATTCCCCGAAAGCGATGGCTGCAACTGCGAAAACCGTGTTGATCACGTTCGGTCGGTCGCTTTTGGCACTCAGCCGGCCCGGCTGATGGGCGCCGCGGAGCACACGGTGCTGAGCTCGGACTCGGTGCCCTTTCCCATCACGCGGTACTCCTCGCACGTCACGAAGACACTCCGCACACCGCAGCCGAGGTACGAACCGGTCGAGTGGACGCGGGCACTGGCGCGCCTCGTCCGCGAGGAGGGCGTGGACCTAGTCGTGCCGGTCCACGAGGGGACAGAGATCCTGGCAAACACGGTCAAGCAACGCCCCGACCTGTGCCCCGACGACTGCACGCCGTTCCTCTCCTATTCGATTCCTATTCGATGTCGAGGCCCGCCTGGAGAACAAGTACGGATTCCAGGCCGTGCGACCAGCGGCATTCTGCTGTTTGACCCGGAAACGCGTTTGGACAGGGCGTTTTTCGTCCTCAACGACGAGGTCATCGTGCCGCTGCCCGGCGCCAGCAAGATGCTGGGTCCGGGCATGCTGATGTACGGGTGGCGCAAGTCGTCGCTACAGGACAACAGTTCCGCAGCTTCCTGCGTACCGACGGGGTCATCTTCAAGCGTCACGATCCCCGGCCGGTGCTGGCGTTGCCGTTGGCTTTCGGCAACATCCTCGCCGAGGCCGCCCGCTATCGCGTGAACATCCAAGAGGCGTTCATGCACGACCACGAGTCGGACGGCAGCGGGCTGCCGACGTGAAATCCGCGTTCCGCATGCGGATCAACCGCCGTGCTGTGCGCGGCAGAACGCGATGATGCGCGCCACGCTGTCCCCGGGTCCGGTGGAGATGCCGCCGTGGCCCGCGCTGTCGATCCGTGCGAAGTCGGCGGCGGGGATCCGTCGGGCCGACGCCTCCCAGAGGTCCGGCGGGAAGAACAGGTCGTGTTCGAACGCCAGGACGAGGGTGGGCACGCCGATCGCCGCGAGCTGTTCGGCCACGGGTTCGCCGGCGGTGATCCACTCCTGGGATGCCGCCAGCTGTCCCGGCGAATCCGTCCGGCCCGGCCCAGCCGCTGTCGTGGCCGGCCGACAGCACCTGCCGCCAACCCGTCACCGTCGCCGGATCCTGCAACATCGGCGTGTGCAGCATGGTCAGTAACTGCTCGAAAACCATTACCTCGCGCGGTACCTGGCCGTAGCGCTCGATCAGGCCCAGTTCCATCTCCCCGACGATCGCGCTCACCGGCGAGGGCTGCAACCCGGCGAACAAAACCAGCGCACCCACCAACTCGGGCCGGCTGCGCAGCAGCATCTGCGCGGTGTAACAACCCATCGAGTAGCCCACGACCGTGGCCCGTCCGATTTGGAAGTGGTCGAGGATGGCAGCGGCGTCGCGGGCCAGGCCGGCCACCGAGTACGGTGCAGGCGGTGCCGACGAGGGCGACATGCCGCACGCGTTGTACGCGATCACCCGCAATCCCGCATCGAACAGGGACTGGGGCAGTCCGCAGATGTCCCACGTGATGCTCGGCATGCCGAGTCCGCCGGCCAGCAGCACGGCCGGGCCTTCGCCGATCCGTTTCACCGCCGGTTCGACGCCCGCTTCGGCGATGACGACCTCGAGGCCGTCGTCCGGCGCGCCGGCCGTGGCATCGCTCATTGGTGTAACGCTAACAACGGTGACGCTCGGGGGGCTTCGCCGCTGAACTAGCCAAGCCGCGCAGCGCTTTTCGCGTGTCTCACGGCAGGGGTTGTTGGGCGAACTGATCCTTGATCTTGGGGATCAGCTCCGGTGCGTAGACAAAGATCGCCGCCTCGACCTCCCACTCGGCCTGATCCGCGGTCATCGGCGTGTTGTCGGCCACCTGCTGCACGAGAGATTTCGCGGTTGCGAACGGGTCTGCGGAATTGCGCACCTGATCGGCGAACCACCGCCCCTCGGCGACCATGTTGCAGTCGTTGACTTCGGACCCGTGGATCATGTTCTTCTGAGCCAGCAGGTTGATGTACTGCTCATCCTCGGCGGTCAACGTGCATTGCGCCGCCGCCCGTGGCGCGGCCAGAACGCAATGGCCGAGCATGGCGGCAACCACGACGACGGCGGCAGCCCATACCGGTAGTCGACGCCTGAGCGAAAGTGTCATTGCCGGATCGCCTTTGGTGGGAGAAAGTTACTTCTTACCACGTAACCCAAGCGGCGTGGTCTGCATGCAGCTAGTGCCGAAAGTCATCCCACGTGACAGCCAACCGGCGTATGCACGGCGCTACTGCGGGTGGGTCGCCAGGTAATCGCCGACCGGGATCGGTGCCGTCGCGGCATACCCGATGGGCAGCATCACGTCGCCGGCGGTGGTGGCGTAGTAGACGTTCCAGCGGTAGTAGCCGGCGAACGCGGCGGGATCGGCTGCGAGCACCCCGGAGTACTGCTCGACCGCCCGCACGTACTGCGGCGAGTGGTTGTACCGGTACAGGGCGCGATCGGCGTCGGCGGCGAAACCGTTGGCGGCCAGATAACGACCCGCCGCCATGATGCTGTCGCGGGGTGAGCCGATGTCGCCGCCCTCGCTATAGGAGGCGAACGTCGACGGCAGGAACTGCATGGGACCCTTGGCGCCGGCGGTGCTGTCCCCGACGATGCTGCCGAAGCGCGTCTCGATCATGTTGATCGCGGCGAGGTAGCTCCAGCCGACGCCCGACTGCGACTCCGCCTCGTGGTAGTCGCCGAGCAGCTCGTCGGCCGGCGCCGGAGGCTCGATCCGCCAGGCGGGCAGCGTGTTCTTGGCGTGTGTCATCGCGTTGAGTTGCCGGCGGGCGTCGAGGTTGCGGTCGTAGGTGTCCAGCAGCCACGGCGGGATCCGCGGCCGCGTGATCGCGTCCCAGTCGGGGTGCCGGGCGATGGCCCGGTAGGCCGACTGCTGCCGGTGCGCCGCGGTCTGCAGCGCCGACTCCGCCGTGGACGGATCACGCAGCGCGCCCTCGTCGGCGACGAGATCGTCGGCCAGCTGGGCGGGCCCGGACGCCGGCTGCGCACCGTCGGGTGGGTTCGGATCGGCGGCGACCGCCGTGGTCGACGCCAGCACCGCTGCGGGCACTGTCGGCGCGGGCGCGATGACGCTCCGGGGCGCCGCCGACGGCGCGGTGGGCCCGGCGCACCCGGCCAGCAGGGCCAGGACGGCGCCCAGCGCCACCGGAACAGTGGATGCACGCGTGCGGCTCACTTTGTCACTTCCGTCGGTAGGGCCGGCCCGTAGTGAGTCTTTCCCATCGCCGGCCCTACATCAACGGGTGATCACGTCGGCTGTCGCTGCGCGGCTTGACCCTTGACCTTCGGGATCGTCTGCGGCGCGTACGTGTAAATCGCGGACTCGACCTTCCACTCCGCCTGTTTCGCCGTCATCTGCGTCCTGTTGCTCGCCAGTTGCACCAGGGAATTGGCCTTGTCGAACGGGTCGGGTGCGTTACGCACCTGATCGGCGAGCCATCGTCCCTCGGCGCTGATGTCGCAGTCGCTGTAGTTGACCGGGTGAACGATCTTGTCCTGAGCCAGCAAATCGATGTACCGCTCGGCGCCGGTCAGGGTGCACCCGGCCGATGCCTGCGCCGGCGCCGCACAGCGCCGACAACCTGCCGCGCGGGTGTGTGCGCCTCGTCGTCATCTGGAACCCCCTCCGCTATGGAAACGTTGTTTGCTTTCCAAGGGCGCGCCTGATGGGACGGGTACCGCGAGCACTGGGCATCGCAAACACGAGCACCGCAAACAGCAGGTGAACAACCGCGTCAGGCGACCGCCACCGCGCTCGGTTCGCTGCCGACCGTGACGGTGCTCATGACCTGGCCGGTGACGGGGTTGATCACCGACACGGTGCTGCTGCCCGCGTTGGTGACGTAGACGGCGCCGCCGAGGTGGTTGACCGCCACGCCGTTCGGGAAGTTGCCAACGGGGATGGTGGCGGTGACGGCGCTGGTGGCCGGGTCAATCACCAACAGGGCTCCACTGCCGGCGTAGTCGGTGATGTAGACCGCGTTGCCGCCGGGGCCGACCGCCACGCCGTAGGGCGTGCCGCCGACGGAGGAGGTGGTGACGGTGTTGGTGGTGGGGTTGATCGCCGACAGGCTGCCGCCGCTCTCGTTGCCGACGAACACGGCGCCACCGGTCGGGTCGACCGCTATCCCGTTCGGGGCGCTGCCGACCGCGACGGTGCTGTAGGAGGAGTTGAGGAGACCTCCGGAGCCGGCGCTGAACACCGCCACGACGTTGGTGCCGGGGTTGGTGGCGTAGACGACACCGGTAGCGGGGTTGACCGCCACCCCGGTCGGGTCGCCGGTGACCGTGACCACGTCGGCGACCTGGTTGGTGGCGGCGTCGATCACCGCCACGTTGGGGCCGGCAAAGGTGTAGGAGCCCCTGAGGCCGGTCGGATCGGTGACGTAGACGGCGTTGCCCCCGGGGCTGACCGCCACCCCGCTCGGACTGCTGCCGACCGCGACGGTGGCCGTCACGGTCTGGGTGGCGGTGTCGATCACCGCGACGCTGTCGCTGCCCGCGTTGGTGACGTACACGGTGCTGCCGGTGGGGTTCGCCGCGACCGCGCTGGGATCGGTGCCGACCGCGATCGTGGCGATGACCTTGTCGGTAACGGGGTCGATCACCGACACCGAGTTGCCGAACGCGTTGGTGACGTAGACGTCCCCGCCCCCGCGGGTTCCGGCCGCCCCGCCGGCACCCCCGGCACCCCCGGCGAAGCCGCTGGGTACCCCGCCGGCTCCGCCGGCGCCGCCCCCCAGGCCCGCGGAGCCGTTGCCGCTGGTGCCGCCGGTGCCGCCATGGCCCCCGAGCCCGCCGTGACCGCCCGAGCCGAACAGCAAGCCGCCATCGCCGCCGGAACCACCGGAACCGCCCGAACCGGCGGAACCGCCGGGCATGCCGCCCGTGCCGGTGATGCCGGCCCCGCCGTCGCCGCCGCTGCCACCGTCGCCGCCGTAGCCCAACAGCCACCCGCCGCGGCCACCGACGCCACCGTTGCCGCCGGTGAGGCCCAACGCGCCGAATCCGCCGTTGCCGCCGGTACCGCCGTTGCCGAACAGCCAACCGCCGTGGCCGCCTGCCCCGCCCGCCGCGCCCAGGCCACCGTTGCCTCCGTTGCCCCCCGTGCCGATCAGCCCGGCCGCGCCGCCATTACCACCGCTTTGGCCGAACACACCCGAGCCGCCGTTGCCGCCGTTGCCGAACAAGATCCCGCCCGCGCCGCCGGCGGCGCCGGTACCCGGCGCCGCGTTCGCGCCGTTGCCGATCAGCGGGCGCCCCAGCAGCGTCTCGGTCGGCGCGTTGACCGCGCCGAGAACGTCTCGGCCCCACGTCTGCAACAGCCCGGCGTTCGCGGTCTCCGCAGCCACATACCGGCTCGCACTCGAGTCGACGAGCTGCACAAACCGCGCGTGAAACGCCGCGGCCCGGGCGCTGAGGGCCTGATAGTGCCGGCCGTACTCACCGAACACCGCGGCCACCGCCGCGGAGACCTCGTCGCCGGCCGCGGCAACCAGCCCGGTGGTCGGGGCCGCCGCGGCCGTGGTGGCCTCGCTGACCATCGACCCGATGGTGGCCATATCCACCGACGCGCTCACCAACAGCTCCGGCGCCACCAGCACGGCGGTCATCGCATATCCTCCATTTGGCATCCGCGGTGAAAAGCTATTTCCCGCGCGCGAATTCGGCCGGGGATCATCACGCTACACAGGGTTGAGCGCGATGGCCGGTTGGTTCCGGCGTGTCCCGACGGAACCACTCGCCCGCGAATATTTGCTCAGTATCGGCGCCGGCGCGGGTCTGACGGGCGTCCGACGAGTTCCCGGACCCGGATCCCCCCCCCCCCCCCCCCCCCCCGATGATGCTCAAGACGCTTGTGCGGCAACGGGTTAGTTACCTCGAGGACATCGATATCCGGTTATGCGCAACAAATATTCATGACGCGAACCTCGTGAGGCGTGCGCGTGCCCGTGTGACGATTGCTACAACGAGAGACCTTCAGGGCAAGGTGGCAGTCGTGACCGGTAGGGCCGGAGGCATCGGCCGCGTCATGGGGCGGCGCTTCGGCCTGGAGGGCATGAAGGTGGTGCTCGCCGACGTCCTCGCCGAACCGCTCGACGAGGCGACCCGGGCGCTGGCGGACGAGGGTGAACCACTCGCACCCGAGGAGATTCCGACCGGGCATCTATCGGACGGAGCGCGTTCCCCGCGGGAGGTGGCGCGGCACGTCCGGTGGTTCGGCACTCCACACAGGCCGCCGAACAGTGGAAAGCCACCGGCACCTACGAGCCGTTCGACGATCCGATCGCTACGCGCTGGTGAGCGGGTTGCGCCACCGCTCGTCGTCGCAGCCTCAAGCATCCGCCAGCCGTTGGGCCAGAGCCCATGCCAGCTGCGTCAGGCCGCGGTAACGGTCGCGGACCTCCGTGGTGCCGGCCCGGGAGTCGGATGCGTTGCCGTCGAGCCCGCGCCGCCAAACGCCCGCGGTGATGGAGGCCAGCCGGAACAATGAGAACACGATGAAGGCGTCGAGCGAGCGGGGTGGCTCCCGGTCGGCATGCCGGCAGTAGCTCGCGACGAACGCGTGCTCGTCGGGGATACCGGTGCCGGTCAGGTCTTTGCCCGCCACACCACTCGTGCCGGTGAAGCCCGGCGGAAGGTGATAGGTCAGGCAGGTGTAGCCGAGGTCGGCCAACGGATGGCCGATGGTCGAGAGCTCCCAGTCCAGCACCGCGACTATCCGGTGCTCGGTCGGATGGATCAGGACGTTACCCAAGCGGTAGTCGCCGTGGGCGATACAGGCCGGTCCGTCGTCCGGTGGCAGGTGTTCGGGTAGCCATTGCGCCAACAGGTCCATCGCGGGCATGTCCTCCACGCGCGCGGCCCGCCACTGTCTCGCCCACAGCGCCACCTGGCGTTGCAGGTAGCCCTCCGGCCTGCCGAACCCCTCGAGCCCGGCCCCGCGCCAGTCCACCCGGTGCAGTGCCGCGAGCACGCGGGCGAGGTCCTCATAGATCGCCGCACGATGTTCTGGGGAGCTCTGCGGCAGGGCCGGGTCGGTGAAGATACGTCCGGGGACGTAATCCATGACGAAAAAGGTTGTGCCGATGACGGATTCGTCGTCACACAGCAGCCGCATGCGGGGCACCGGCACATCGGTGTCCCGCAACGCCGACATGACGCGGTATTCGCGCTCCACCTCATGCGCCCTGGGCAGCAACTTGCCCGGCGGCTTCTTGCGCAGGACGTACTCGCCACCGGCGGTTTGCAGGTGAAACGTGGGGTTGCTCTGTCCGCCCTGAAACTGGCGAACCGTCAGTTGACCATCGAAGCCGGGCAGTTGTCCGCGCAGGTGCCGCGCGAGAGCGGCCTCGTCGAAGCGGTGCGCCGGTAGCACCGGCACCAGTTCTGCCACACCGTCCATCGCTGCAACATTACTTGCGCGCTGTGCCGCTTCAGGGCGATCGCCGTCTGCGGCTTGTTCGGGCAGCCTGAACGCGCTGCCGATATCTCAACCGGAGGAGCAACCACCGTCGGTGGGCGGCAAAACCCAGCAGGAGCGGATCGAACGATGTCTTTGCGATGCCGCCAATGTCGCATACCGCGGCGCCGAACGCCCGCGACACCCCGACGAAGCTGACCTACTCTCCCGATCCGATGCCCAAGCCGGCCCGCCGCTCGAGTTCGCCGCCCATCATGTCGACGCAGAGCAGGGTGCAGGTCCCGCCGTCAGAATTCCGCACGCCCGGTCAACCAGCTGCCACCGTCGTCGACGACGACCGCGCCGGTGATGTAGGACGCGGCGTCGCTGACCAAGAACAGCACGGTCTGGGCGACCTCGGTCGTCGAGCCCAGACGGCGCAACGGGTTGGAGTCCGTCGGGAACTTGTCGTCTCCGCCGGTGATGCGTTGCACGCCTTCGGTACCCGCCATCCCGCCGGGGGCGACGACGTCGACCCGGACGCCGGCGGGACCCCACTCGATGGCACACGTCCGGATCAGGGCGTCGATGCCCGCCTTCGCCGAGACCACGTGCGCCTGCATCGCCATTCCCCGATACTGGGTGGCGGCGGTGATGTTGACCCACCGCGCCGCCGTGGTGGCGCAGCCACCGCTCATAAGCCGCTTGGACGCGTTGAACGTTCCGCGCAGGTCGATGTCGACCACCGCTTTGAAGCCGTTGGAACTCAGATCCGAGATGAAGGCCGGAAAGTTGCCCGCGGCGTTGTTGACCAGGATGTCCGGGCGCCCGAACCGCGCGATCACGGAGTCCACCACGTCTGCCACGGCCTCGAACTCACGCTCGTCGCACACGCCGTACATGGCGTCGATGCCGTCGTCGCGCAAAACCTGCAGCGCGGCTTGAAGATTCGCCTCCTTTCTGCTGCACAGGGCGACTCGAGCACCATGGCGGCCGAGGACGCGGCAGGCCTCCAGGCCGAGCCCGTGGCGCCCCCGGTGACGAGCCCGACCTTGCCGTCGAGCAGATCGGACCGAAAGGCGCTGCGCCTGGTTTTCACTGTCGTTTACTCCAATCGCTCCAACGTCATCGGCGCGCCGGCGGTCGGCTCGAATCCCCGACCCGAGCGACGGTTGACGTCACCTAGAGGTGGCACCCCGCCGTCGTCGCGTGCGGTGCGCCGCCTGCACGTCGGCGTTGGCCAGGGTTTGCGCCTGAGCGGCCAGCGTCGACGCGCGATTGGCATGGGAGATCGCCTCGCTGTCGTTGCCCGGCTGCGCGCCGTGCGCCGCCGCCAATTCCCTTCGCGCCTCGTCGAACCGGGCTTTGGCCTCGGCGCCGATGCTCTGGCGATGCCGGGCGACGTAGTCGGAGATCTGCTGCAACCTGGCGTCCGCGATGGACAGCGCCTGCGGCGACGAACCGGTGCCCCCTTCGACGCCGGGGTCGAACTGCGGCGGGCCGCGGCGGCGCCTGCGGTAGAGCACGAGGATGACCACGGCCCCGGCGACGATCACGACGACCGCGATGACGACGATCGCGATCGTCAGCCAGTTCCGGTGCGGCGGGCTTGCCGACGGGCCCAACCCGTCCGCCGCGGCGAGCGCGGCGCCGCTCCAGTCCTTGGCAGCCACCGCGGGCCCGATTTTGTTGGCCTGCAGGCTGTTCGACTCCGCCGACGTCAGGCTCGGCGCGCTGAACGCGTACAGCTTGGTGTTGGTGGCCACGGCCAGCAGCGCGTCGTGATCGCCTATCGCGCTGGCGCTGCGGGTGCGGTCGGCCCAGTTCTCGGGCTTGTACCTGGAGAAGTTGTCGACGTAGACCACCCACAGTCGAATGTGGCGGTCGCGGTAGAGTCGGTCGATCGCCGAACTGACCGCGGCCCGACCCGGACTCGTCAACGCCCCGGTGGTGTCGGTGATGTGGTCGGTGAGCGGGGCCGGCGGCTGCGCGCCAGCGGGGGTTGCCAGCGACAACCCCGCCGTCAGGATCGTCAGGATCGTCAGGACCGCAGCGAACAGGCGAACCTTGCGCATACGGGTAATCTAGCCCGCCGCCGGCCGCGCCCCCGAGCAAAGATTTACGGAAAGCACGAAGCGGCCGCCACCCCCGACCTCCGACACCAGCTATGATGTGCTTCACATTCCCAGGGCCGGTGAAATACAGTTAGCGCTTCCGAATCCCCAGATTCATTTGCTGGGAGGCGCAGATGCCCACTGTCTTGATCGCACGGCCCGAGGCGCTGGCCGCGGCGTCGGCGGATTTGAGTGGGATCAGAGAGGCGATCGGCAAGGCGACGGCGTCGTGGGCGCCGTCGACCACCAATGTCGCGGCGGCGGCCTCCGACGAGGTGTCGGTGGCGATCGCGCGGTTGTTCGGCAACTATGCGCAGGCCTATCAGGCGCTGAGCGCCCAGGCGGCGGCGTTCCAGGAGCAGTTCGCGCAGGCCTTGAGCGGGGGTGCGGGCTCCTACGCCGCCGCCGAGACGGCGAACGGATCGTGGCTGCAGACGATCCTGGATCCGCTGGCCCTGGAGCAAAGCGTGGTGGGCACGGCGAATGCCCCGATCCTGGCGTTGACCGGGCGCCCGCTGATCGGCAACGGCGCCAACGGGGCCCCCGGGACCGGGGCCAACGGCGGGGCCGGAGGCTGGTTGCTCGGCGACGGTGGGGCCGGCGGGTCCGGCGCGGCCGGTAGTGCCGGCGGGGCCGGCGGGGCCGCGGGGCTCATCGGCATCGGGGGGGCGGGCGGGGCCGGGGGCACCGGCGCGGCCGGTGGCGCGGGCGGGCAGGGCGGCTGGCTGCTGGGCACCGGCGGGGTTGGCGGGGCCGGCGGGTTCGCGGCGACCGGGACCGGTGGGACCGGTGGAGCGGGCGGGGCCGGCGGGTTGTTCGGCGGCGGCGGGGTCGGCGGCACGGGCGGGCTCGCGGCGACCGGGACCGGCGGGGTCGGCGGGTCTGGTGGAGCCGGCGGGTTGTTCGGCGGCGGCGGGGTCGGCGGGACCGGCGGAGCCGGCGACACCGGAGGGGCGGGCGGTGCCGGCGGGGCCGGCGGCCTGCTGGCCGGGTACGGCGGCGACGGCGGCAACGGCGGATTGGGCGGCACCGGGGACGGGGGTGCCGGCGGGGTCGGCGGCGCGGCCGGCGCGCTGCTGGGCAACGGCGGGGCCGGCGGCACCGGAGGCACCAGCTATTCCGGGAACGGCGGGGCCGGCGGCGTCGGCGGCCACGCCGGCTGGCTGGGCTCCGGCGGCTCGGGCGGGGCCGGCGGCAACACCTTTGGCGCCGGCAGCGGTGGCCACGGCGCGGCCGGCGGTAACGCGGGCCTGATCGGTTTCGGCGGCACCGGAGGGGCGGGCGGGTTCGCGTTGTCCGGGACCGGCGGCGACGGCGGCGCCGGCGGCTCCGGCGCGCTGGTGTTCGGCGACGGCGGTGCCGGCGGTGCCGGCGGTGCCGGCGCACAGGGCGCCGCCGGGTTCGCCGGCGGGGTCGGCGGGGACGGCGGCAGGGCCGTGCTGCTCGGCATCGGCGGGGCCGGTGGGACCGGCGGGCTCGGTGCGCCTGCGGGCAGCGGCGGCGCCACCGGCGCCAACGGATTGTTGCTGCCCGCGGCGGCGCTCAACGCGATCAACGCGCCCAGCCTGGCCCTGACCGGGCGCCCGCTGATCGGCAACGGCGCCCCCGGCGCCGCGGGCAGCGGGGCCGCCGGGGCGCCCGGCGGGTGGTTGCTCGGCGACGGCGGTGCCGGCGGGTCCGGCGCCAACGGCCTGCCCGGCGGAGCCGGCGGCGCGGCCGGGCTGTTGGGCAGCGGCGGCGCCGGCGGGGCCGGCGGGTTCGGCGCGTCCGGCCCCGGCATTGCCGGCGGCATGGGCGGATCAGGCGGGTGGCTGTTCGGCAACGGCGGTCCCGGCGGGGCCGGCGGGGTCGGCGCCACCTCCGGGAGCGGCGGGGACGGCGGCAGCGGCGGGTCCGGCGGGCCCGGCGGGCTTTTGGGCTCCGGCGGGGTCGGCGGGACCGGTGGATTGACCGGTCAGTTGACCGCCGGTTTGCGCCCCGGCGCCGGCGGGGCCGGCGGGGCGGGCGGGCCGCTCAGCGGGCTGGTCAGCGCCGGCGGCGGCGCGGGCGGGGTCGGCGGGTCGTCGATCCAGTCCGATGGCGGGACCGGCGGGGTCGGCGGCAGCGGCGGCCCGCTGTTCGGTAGCGGCGGGGCCGGCGGCGACGGTGGTTCCAGCAATGACGGCACCGGCGGGGCCGGTGGCGCCGGTGGGGCCGGCGGCGCGCTGATCGGCAGCGGCGGGACCGGCGGGACCGGCGGATCGGTGCTGGCGACCGGAGCCGCTGGCGGTGGCGGGGGCCTCGGCGGGGCCGGCGGTAGCGCCGGTTGGCTGGGCTCCGGAGGCACCGGTGGCGCAGGCGGCGCCGCGGGTGGTGTTGCAGCGGGCCCCGGCGGGCAGGGCGGGGCCGGCGGCAACGCGATCCTGCTGGGCTGCGGCGGGGCCGGCGGGACAGGCGGATTCGCCGCAACGGGCACCGGCGGGGCGGGCGGCCACGGCGGGGGCGGCGGGACGCTGCTGGGCAACGGCGGTTCCGGCGGGGCCGGCGCCGACGCCGCCCCCGGCTACAGCGGCGGAGGCGGCGGGACCGGCGGCAATGCCTTCCTGATCGGCGACGGCGGCAACGGCGGCAACGGCGGCAACGCCGCGACCCTCGCGCTGCTGGGCGGCCCCGGCACCATCGGGGCCGGCGGGCTGCTGTTCGGCCGCAACGGTGTCCCCGGCTTGCCGATGAGCCAGAACTTGCTGGTCAATCCCGGCTTCGAGATCGCCGACCCGTCCGGGTCGGGCTTCAGCTCGGTGACCATCCCGGGCTGGACGGTGACCGGCACCCCGACCGTGATCGCCTACGGCACCCCGCGCGGCTATCCGTCGCCGACGGCGTCGCCGTTCCCGGATCTGCCGCGCGCCCTGGGCTTCCCGGGCATCGCGCCCCCGGGCGGCGGCAACAACTTCGCCGGCGGCGGACCCGTGGGCACGTCGTCGATCAGCCAGACCGTCGACCTCAGCGGCGCGCTCAGCAGAATCGACACCGGCACAACGCCGTACACGCTGAGTGGAATGCTCGGCGGCTACCTGCTGGACCCGTCGTCGGCCTCGCTGAAGGTCACCTTCCTCAGCGCCAACGGGGTCGTTCTGGGCACCGGCTCGACCGGGTCGGTGACCGCGCTGGATCGCCTGGGACTCACCGGGTTTCAGCCACGAGACATCTCCGGCACGATCCCGGTGGGCACCACCTCCGCGGTGGTGACCGCGACCTTCGCCGACCACAACCCGATCCTGGGCCACTACAACAACGCCTACGCCGACAACCTGTCGTTCACCGTCGGCGATCCCAGCCTCACCGCCGCGCCGCTCACCGTGCCGACGTCCCACGTCGGCCAACTCGACCACGTGTTCCTGATCTACATGGAGAACCACGGCGTCGGCGACATCATCGGCAGCCCCAACGCGCCCTACATCAACGCCCTGATCAACACCTACGGGTATGCGGACAACTACTACGCGCTGGGCCACCCCAGCAACCCCAACTACTTCCGGATCATGGGCGGGTCGGATTTCGGCATCGACTACAACCCGACGTCGAACTCCATCAACGCGCCCAGCCTCATGCAGGAAATGGATCAGTCGGGCGTGTCGTGGGCCGGCTACGCGCAGAGCATGCCCTACCCGGGTGCCATCACGTCGTCGGGCAACTACGCCGTCGACGAACTGCCCTTCGCCCAATTCAGCTACGTCTACAACAACACCCCGGCCTACCTGCAGACCCACCTGCTGCCGCTGTCGCAGCTGGGCACGAATCTGCAGACCCCCAGCACCGCACCGAAATTCGCGTGGCTGGCCGCCAACGAAGCCAACAACATGGAAGGGCCCGTCAGTTCCCCTTCCAACATCGCCAACTGGCTTGGCAGCCAGCTCACGACGCACCAGTACAACGTCTCGGCCGGAGACCAGTTCGTCCAGCAGCAGGTGTCCACCATTCAGAGCTCGCCGACGTGGACCGACCCGACCCAGAAGGACGCCATCATCATCACCTGGGACGAGGACTACAACAACCTGTCACTGGGCATCGGCAACCAGGGCAACAACGTTCCGATGATCGTCATCCCCAACCAGGGGGCCGTGGCAACCGGGGGGATGCAATCCGGCCACTTCGTCACCAACAGCTACTACAACGAGTACAGCCTGATGGCCACGATCGAAGACTCCTTGGGCCTGAACCCGCTCACCTACAACGACATGTACGCCCAGCCCATGAACGCCTTCTGGGGCTGAGGGCCGACTCCGTCGCTACTCGGTGTCGAGCCGGCAATCGCTGGGGCCGGTGCATCGCGCCTGTGCGCTAATGCCCCGTGAACTCGTCCATGGAGTTGTACACGCCGACGCGGCGGAGGTACGCATCGCGCAGCCGGACGGGCAACACCGCCGAGAGCACCTTGTTCATCTTCGACGTCCACGGCATCACCACAAACGGCCTGCCCTCGAGCATCGCCGTCCACGTGCGGTCGACAACGTCCTCCTGTTCGAGCATCGGGGTGAACAGTATGCCCTTGGCGCCCTCGAACATGCCGGTGTTGATGTACGTCGGGCACACGGTGGTGACTTTGACGTCGTGATGGCCGGCCTGTTCCAACTCGAGCCGCAACGAATCAGAGAAACCGATTGCCGCCCACTTCGAAGCGGCGTATGCGGCCATGCGGGGGATGGCGTTCAGCCCGGCTGAGGATGCGATGTTGACGACCCGACACGGCATACCGGACGCGATCATCGCCGGCAGGAACTCCCGCGCCACCAGCATTGGGCCGATGGAATTGACTTCCATGGTGAGCAGGAAGTCGCGAGGGTTGCTCTCCCAGAAGTAGCCGTTTCCCCGCACGATTCCGGCGTTGTTGAAGAGCACGTGAATGGTGCCGACGTCTGCACGGACGCGCGCGGCGGCCTCGGCCACCTCATCCTGCGAGGTGACGTCGACGGTCTCGACACGAATTACGCCGCCGGCGGCTTCCAACTCCGCAGCGGTCTTCTTCAGCGCGGTCTCGTTGGCGTCCCAGAGGACGACCGCGGCGGCGCCCTCCTTGACGGCGTTGGCGGCGAAGAGCTTCCCGAGACCCATGGCAGCACCGGTGACGAGGACGTTCGTTCCGCTGACGGACTGCATGTTGAGCCCCTTCCAGGAGTGGCCGGCAATGATCCAACTCGTACCGTTCTACCGCAAAGGGGAGGAAAGAACCGCAGCCGTGTTGGCGAGCCGGATGTCGACCGCGACGCCGTCGATGGCAACCCGCTCACCTACAACGACAGGTACGCCCAGCCCATGAATGCCTTGTGGAGCTGAGGGCCGACTCCGTGACTACTCGGTGTCGCGGACGGCATCGAGGCGCTGGCTCACCCGGGCCAGCGCCTCGTCGAAGACCTCCACCTTTTCACCACGCCGTTCGTTGGCCGGCTGGGCCGCACCGCGCGCGCCTTCGGCCGCCACCCGGGCCGCGCCCTGGCGCCGCAGCAGGCTGAAGTTCTTCTCGCGTGCAGTCCTGAGCCGGCTCTGCAGATCCTTCAGCTGCTTTTCATCCATGCGCTGCAGGGCCTCAGGGTGACTTTCGCCGATCAACAAGGATTCCTGCGGAGTCAGGTTCACATGGTGGGTGCTCACCGTCATTTCATAGCCTGCGCCGGCCACACCGGCACGGTGAACCACGGACGGCGCGCCGAAACGTCACGTCCGGGCCACCTCGCGTTCACGGTCTGCGCGCCCTCGGTCGTCAAACATATGTGCGCGCGGCGCAACAACAGCAGGGCAATTACAAGGCTGCGATCAGCGCCGACATCGCCGAGTCGACCGTCCACCTGCCGTCCGACGTGCTCGCCGACGCCGGGGACGCCAGCCGATGCCACCGGCTGGTCAGCGCAGCTCGAATGTGCCGAAGGCGCTTCGCGACCGAACCAGACATCGCATGTCTCTTCCTGGGGCACAAGAGGGTTCACTACCCATCGTGGCCGGGCCGAAGCCCTATTTGGCAAGCCCGCGCTCATCGCAGGCGAGCGAGGCAGCCGGTGGCTGTCACCCGCCCGGCGGTCCGACGCCCAGGGGCCGGCAGACATTGGTGGTCGGGTCCCACCACTGCCCGGGATCGCAGGCCAAGGGCTGCGGCCCGACGCCCAGGGGCCGGCAGACGTTGCCGCTCGGATCCCACCACTGCCCGGGATCGCAGGCCAGAGGCTGCGGCCCGACGCCCAGTGGGTAGCAGGCCTTGGTGAACGGCTCCCAATACTGCCCCTGTTCGCACTCCGCCGAGCTCACCGCCGGCGTCCCGATCGTCGTGCCTGCCATCGCCGCTGCCGCCAACATGACGGCTGCCGCCAACCGGCCCACCAGATTGCGCATCGCAAATCTTTTGGAACGCATGTAACGGAATGCTAGAGGCGTGGCGATGCCTTAGCGCCGGTATCGCCGAGGATGCCGGCGGCCACACCTCAGGAGGAGTCGGCGCCGGCCGGATTCGCTGAAGGCAGGGCACAACGCCGTGTCCCTACCCAAACGGCGAAGGACGCACTTCCGTCCCGTTGCCGGCGGACCGACGACCTCGGCGGCTTCGCTTCTCACGTCGGCCACTGCAAGGGCATGGTGGTCGGGCCGAGTCGGGTGCTATCGTCGCCGACGTTCAACTCGATGTGGTCCTGTGCCACCGTGAAGCTGGGGATACGACGCACGAACTCGGCGACAAGGACGATCAGCTGCGCTCGGGCAACGTGCATTCCGAGACATCGGCGCGACCCGGCTCCGAATGAGTAGAACGGGCGGCCGCGGATTTTGTCGTCGCCGCAGGTGATGAGGTAGCCGCTGGCCAAATTCAACGTGCGCAATGAGAGTTCCAGTTCGGTTAGCGGCGGCACGCGTACCCCGCCAATGGTGATTTCCTCCAGGGTGACGCGCGGGCAATAGCCGAGCGGAGAGTAAAGGCGCAGCACCTCGTTGACGAATGTTCCGATCTGATCGGGGTGCCGGATGAGCAGTGCCCGTAACTGCGGGTCGGTGGCCAGCTCGAACAGGGCAAAACCGATTCCCGCAGTCGTCGTCTCGATTGCCGCACCGAACAGGAGCAAGACGAAGCTCAGTATTTCCACTTCCTCGAATTCGTCGCGGAGGGCGGCAATGATCCCCGGCGGCCTGGCTGTGGAAATCGCTTGGCTGACGTATTCGATCAGGTCGGCATGGAAGGGCGCGCTCCTGGGGAATTCCGCTTGCCGCGCCAGTAGCCGCTGCAGCGTCTCAAGACTGCCCGCCGGCAATCCGAGCAGCGTCAGCACTGTCTGGGTCGCCAGCTGGCGGGCGACCTCACCGACGGCCTCGCACTGGCCTTTCGCAGCGATCGCGTCGACGAGCGCCGCGGCGTGCTCCTGGATGGACGGCACGAGCCACGCCAACGCTCGTGGCCTGAACAGCGGGTTGAGGACCGCCCGGTACCTGGCGTGTTGGGCGGGTGCCGCGCCGGTGGGCACCCAGGGGTGAGTGCCGTCGTGGCCCCGCATCGGATGGGTGAGTCTGGTCGTGTCGCGCAGAAGCGCCACGATGTCCTCGGGTCGCGTCGGGCTGATCGCGCCGTGGCTGGAAACGACCAGCGGGCCAGTCAGACGCGCCTCGATCTGCTCGACGCACTCCTGAGCTCGAATCAACTGCCATATCAGCCGTGTGGTCATGTTGCGTCTCCATTGCGCCGCAACGTAGTTCGAATGCAGGATCCCGCCGGTCGCGTCGCCTGCTGCGCGACGCTAGCCTTCGCGTGCGCCGCAACGCGGCCTGAGGAGACCATAGAAATCCTCCGGGCATGACGCCGTCGACCTCTCGGCGGTTGTCGGAACTTCGGGTTGAGATCCGGAACTTTCGAGCTTAACGGCTGGTGAACCGCCCGGTGAGTCCAGAGACTCCGGACATGCCGGCGCGTTCAGCCACGCTCAACTCCCTCATCGAGGGAGCGTCAAGGACCAACCGAAGTAACTGTCAACCATCAGCCGAAACAAGGTCGGGCGTCACCCAAAGACGAAACGTCAGCCATCAGCCGATGTCTCGGGAACAGAGTGCGGCGGGCGGGGCTCGAACCCGCGGCCAACGGATTCGTGATTCAGGGTTCTCGGTAACCAACTGATAGGACTGTAACGTCCTGCGCGACAGGGTACTTGAGCTTCTCAAAAGACCGAACAATCCTCATCGATTCAGGCCGGTTCTCGATCATTAGCGATGAATAAGCGGTGACTGCGATAGACGATCCAATCCGTCTCTCGCGCTCCCGGGCTTGCTCGTCATTGGGCCAGCCACTTCGGTCACCACCCGCCTGTGCGGGTCGCTCGGAGGCTGGAGGGAACGTGGGATGCATCAAAATGTGCGCTTGTTCGTGCACCTGAATCCGGTGTAGGATCTGGGGCATGAGCAAGAGAGTCAGTCTGATCCTCAAAGCCTCGGATGAAGCGGCGATCGCCCCATACCTAAGCGAAGGGTCCGCCTCATTCGAGGCGCTGCGCGACTGGGCCAGCCAGCGAGGTGAAGGCGACATCAAATCAGAAGCCGGGGCACTCCGAGCTTTGCTCCAGGCCGGGGCCGAAGCGCTCCGCGAACGAGTCCTTGATGCCGGGTACGCCCAACTGGCCGCAGAGTTCAACAGCGAGCCCGCCAGCGCCGAGCGCCGGGTTGCGCGGGACCGTTACGCGCGCCGGAACGAGACCGATCTGTGAATCGCGGGATGCGGAGCCAGACATACCGAGTGGACCTGGGGCACGGCTTGAAGCCGTGGGTTGTCCTCAGCAACAACTCCCGGAACAGAAGCCTGAACACCGTGTTAGCCGCGCGGATCACTACGACGAGCAAGAATGCGCACGTACCCACAGTCGTGCCCTTGACCGCCGCCGACCCTCTCGTCGGATTTGTCCTGGTCGACGACATCGTGCAGCTCTACCACGATGAACTCACCGAGCCACTCGGCGCGCTCTCCTCGCCAACGATGCAGGAAATCAGCAAGGCTCTCCGGATAGCACTCCCCTGACGGCACAGTCACAACCGACGTGGGTGTCCAGCGGGCGGATCCGCTCCGAGAGCACTGACAACGTCATTGGCGATCGAAGGCCATGGGGCGATCATCGCCGCCCTGGCGTTGTGCGCCTGAGCGGTTCCAACTATAGTTGTAATACTCTAACTTTAGTTGTAGACGAAGAGATGGTGTCCGCCATGCAGCTGAACCGGCCGTTCGCCACGGTGACGCCGACGTTGGACGGTGACGTACTCGGCGTGCTGGCGACCAGCGAGGTGACGTTCACGATCGCCCAGATCCAGCGCATCCTGACCACCGCGTCAGGCGAAGGCATCCGCAAAGTCCTGACCCGCCTCACTGCCCAGGGTGTGGTACTCCATGATCGAGTCGGCAGGACCAACATTTACCGACTCAACACCGAACATCTTGCGGCAGAGCCGATCCTGGCGCTATCACGGCTGACCGCAACGTTCCTGGACCGCCTCGAGGCGCACCTGGAAGGGTGGGGCGAGGTGCCCAAGTACGCCGCGGTGTTCGGGTCAGCCGCGACGGGGCGGATGACTCTCGACAGCGACATTGATCTGTTCTTGGTGCGCGCCTCCGACACCGAACACGATGGCCGCCTGGGTGATCCGGAGGCGTGGGAGCAACAGGTGAGCGAACTCGCACGGTCGGTCACCGCTTGGACGGGCAACGACGGCCGCATCGTCGAGTTCACCGAAGACGAGCTTCGCGCCGCGGCCGCCGCAGGTGAGCCGCTGCTCAGCGACGTGGCCAGGCAAGGCTTGACCGTCGCCGGGACACGGGCATGGCTCAATAGCCAGCTGCGCCCGAGAGGTAAGGCGCGGGATCGAGAAGGGCCCGATGGCGGGGACACGTAAGTGCAGCTCTGCTGTCACCGCGGGGCGCCTGTCCAAGGCGGTTGAGTTTTTCGACGCCGCTGAGCATCTGCAAGACGACATGCCCAATGCAGCGGGTGATCTGTTTGTGGACGCCGGTATCGCCGCGTCCGACGTTATCTGCTGCGTCCGGCTAGGAGTGCACTCGTCAAGCGGGACCCACAACGACGCCGTCACTCTGCTGGAAACGGCGGACAAGGGATCCGGAAAACATCTGAGCATCCTGCTCGGCTTGAAGAACAAGGCGGTCTACACCGACCAGGCGCTGTCCACCGCCGAGTGCAAGAGGATGAACCGCGCCGCTGCCCATCTGGTCGAGGCGGCCAAACGGGCCGTGGCGTCAGCAGGCCCACAGCGGTGATCCCCACGCCACTTCGGGTACGCGACCCGGCGCTGCGCGTCCTCGACGCGGACCATCCGCGGCATACTGCGTAGTCAAACAAGTGGAGCCAAAAGCTGCCTGGCGGGGTCGGCAACGCCCCTTCTCCGAGCCGTTGCGTCCGGACTGCCCGCTCGGGTGGCCGACGGCAATTTCGGTGCTGCTGCTGGGCCTGCTGACAATGCCGTGGGGATTGCTCATCTGGATGCTCGGCGACAGTCACAGCTTCCGCTAGATGGTCGCGACGATGATCGACGACGACGTCTCTCGGCACGCATCGGACCCGACCACCTCCCCCGCCCTCGTCCCGATGACCCAGGACCGGTACACGACACGCGGCCGGAGCCACCGATCTACTCGACCGAACCGTCACTAAGTGCGATGAATAAACGATGACTTGGCGAGACTGATCTTGAAAAATAGCCTCTGACGTGGGGCGGGCGGGGCTCGAACCCGCGACCAACGGATTATGAGTCCGCGGCTCTAACCAACTGAGCTACCGCCCCCGGTGCTAACTAGCTGCGGATATTGTCTCCGC
>NZ_JBYCLG010000051.1:0-6180 GCF_057473785.1 Mycobacterium sp. TH-M103 | reverse complement strand
ATCCGATCCCACCGTGTCGCGGTTGATCGCCACGTTGGCCGCCGATGCCGATGCCGCGTTGGCTGCGATCAACACCGCACGAGCTACCGCCCGGGCTACCGCATGGTCTGCTGCGGGACCCGATGCCCCCGATCACGGGATCGACGCCGAGACGCCGTTGGTCATCGACATCGACGCAACCCTTGGTCACCGCCCACTCCGAAAAGCAGCAGGCGGCATCAACATACAAGCGGGGCTTCGGATTTCACCCGTTGTGCGCGTTTGCCGACCACGGGCAGGCCGGCACCGGGGAACCGTTGGCGATGCTGCTGCGGCCCGGCAACGCCGGGTCCAACACCGCCGCCGACCACAAGCAGGTACTCATCGACGCACTCGCGCAACTGCCGGGCGATCCCGCCTATCGGGTCGGCCGCAAAGTCCTGGTGCGGGCCGATGCCGGCGGCGGCACCCACAAGTTCCTGGAATACCTGGCCAAACGGCGACTGGGGTATTCGATCGGCTTCGGCCTGACCGAGGCCATCACCGAGGCCATCGATGCGATCCCCGACCGCGCGTGGACCCCGGCTTATGACACCGACGGCGGCATCCGCGACGGCGCCTGGGTCGCTGAAGCCACCGGCATGGTCGACCTGTCGGACTGGCCGCCCGGGATGCGACTGATCATCAGAAAAGAGCGCCCGCACCCGGGCGCCCAGTTGCGGTTCACCGACCGAAACGGACTGCGCCTGACCGCATTCGTTACCAACGCTACCCGCGGCCAGCTCCCCGACCTGGAACTACGCCACCGGCGCCGGGCCCGTTGCGAAGACCGTATCCGCATCGCCAAAGACACTGGCCTGACCAATCTTCCACTGCACAGCTTCGACCAGAACCGCATCTGGTGCGCCATCGTTCAACTGGCCTGCGAGCTGACCACCTGGATGCAGATGCTGGCACTGACCGCACACCCGGCGCGGCGTTGGGAACCCAAACGGCTACGCCTGCGGCTGTTCTCGATTGCCGCCCGCATCAGCCGCCACGCCCGCCAGACCCACCTGCGCCTGGCCAGCCACAGTCGATGGTCGCACCTGCTGGCTGCCGCCGTGACCAGGCTCGACGCCCTACCAGCGCCGACCTGACCACCGCAACGACCTGACCCTACGAGACGAAAAACCCCACGGGAGCCAAGGACCCCGGTGCCACCCGACGCCCTCGGGCCGCCGAGCACGCCCCGAGGCCAAAAAACGCCAATCCGAACCCGCTCAGGCCACCACGCCATCACCGTGAAATTTCGAGGTTAGGCGTCTTTCCTTTCCTTTCTGGCAAGATTCGTCGATCTGTGGGCAGCGAACGGTGAACTCCCCTGCGCCGGGGGGCGTGGCAGCGGTGCGCCCGTCCGTGGGTGTGGGGGGCTCAGGGCAGTCGCCTCGGCGGGCTCTCCAGGATCCCGGTCGCGCCAGCGGGTGTCTCACATGCGCCGGCGCCCGCCTTTCTCCAGTTCCAGCAGGCCACGTTTGCGCTCGAGCCCCCCGCCGTAACCGGTGAGGCTTCCGCCTGCGCCGATGACGCGATGGCAGGGCACGACGATCGCGATCGGGTTCCGGCCGTTGGCCAACCCGACTGCGCGCGCAGCACCGGGGGCGCCGATCTGTGCGGCGATTTGTCCGTACGACCGGGTCTCCGCGTACGGAATCGTCAACAGCGCCTGCCAAACTCGCTGTTGGAACTCGCTTCCCCGCAGGTCGAGGTCGAGGTCGAATTCGACGAGCTCCCCGGCGAAATAAGCGCGGATCTGCTCGACCGCGTGGCCGAACGCCCTCGGCGCCGGTGACCAGCCGGCGCGGCTCGGTTCGTGTGTCTGGTCGACCATGCGCAGGTTGGTCAGAACCGTGCCGTGCCCGGCCAGGGTCAGCGACCCGATCGGGCTGTCGATGGTGCGGTACTCGATCATGCGACCTCCCAATGGTTTACCGCATGTGGCAGCGTGGTCCACAGATGTTGGGTGGCATACGAACGCCGGGGACGCCAACGAGCGCTGTGCTCGACGAGGGTCCGTTGCCGGCTGGGCAAGCCCAGCCGCTCGGCGGCCAGCCTCAAGCCGAGGTCACCGGCGGGAAATGCATCGGGGTCACCGAGCCCGCGCATGGCGATCACCTCCGCGGTCCAGGGGCCGATTCCCGGCAGCGCCAATAATTGGGCACGTGCTCCGCTCCAGTCGCTGCCGGCATCCAGCACGATATGCCCATCGGCGAGGCCGGAGATCAGGGCGGCCAGCGTCCGCCGCGGGGCCCCGGGCACCGCCAGAAGTGCCGGATCGAGCTCTGCGAGTTGATCGACCGAGGGGAACGTGTGGGTCAATTCGCCGTCGGGGTCCTGAATCGGGTCGCCGTAAGCCGATGCCAGCCTGCCGGCGTGAGTCCCTGCGGCCTTGGTGGACACCTGTTGGCCCAGGACCGCGCGCACCGCGAGTTCGGCTTCGTCGACGGTGCGGGGAATGCGCTGCCCCGGGGACCGAGCCACGACGGGCCCGAGCGCCGGGTCGTCGGCCAGCGCGTCGACCACCGCCACGGGATCGGCATCGAGGTCCAGCAGTCGCCGGAAGCGCGCGATCGCGGTGGCGAGATCGCGGAAGTCGTCGAGCACCAGGCGGCAGCGCACTTGGTCGGCGGCGGGCGTGAGGGCTACCACGGCGTTGCCGGCGGGAAGCCGCAGGCTGCGCCGGTAGGCGCCGGCGCGGACCTCTTCGCAACCGGGGACAGCGGTAGCGGCGAGATGGCCGAACACGCCCTGGTAGGCGAACGGTATGCGGACCGGCAGCCGCAGGTTCACCGGCCCCGGGGACGGTTCGCATGTCGAGCGTCGTGGCCCAGTCGCCACGCTCCGGCGCATCGCCGTCGGCGTGCCTTCGAACACCAGACGCACGGTGTCATTGAACTGGCGGATGCTGGAGAACCCGGCGGCGAAAGCGATGTCGGCGAACGGCAGGTCGGTGGTCTCGATCAGCAGCCGCGCGGTCTGCGCCCGCTGCGCGCGGGCCAACGCGAGCGGGCCGGCGCCGGCTTCGGCGCGCAACACACGTTCCAGTTGCCGAGCGGTGTAGCCCAAGCGCGCCGCCAGGCCGCCGACGCCTTCGCGGTCCACCGTGCCGTCGGCGATCAACCGCATGGCGCGGGCGACGAGGTCGCCGCGCACGTTCCATTCGGGGGAGCCCGGCGACGCATCGGGACGGCACCGCTTGCAGGCCCGAAACCCCGCCCGCTGGGCGGCCGCCGCGGTCGGAAGGAACCAGACATTGCGGGCAGAGGGTGGTCGCACGGGGCAGCTGGGCCGGCAGTAGATCCGGGTCGTGAGCACGGCGGTGACGAACCAGCCGTCGAACCGGGCGTCCTTGGACTGCACGGCCCGGTAGCAGCGTTCGAAGTCTTCGTGCACGTCTCCACAGTTACACCCGCCCGCCGACAAAGCTGGCGGGAATGCGACATCAAAGTGGGGTGCGGGGAAGGCTCGTCCGTCTGTCCGGCAGCTTCGAATCACCAGCGTGAAAGAAAGACCGGCGCGCGGGAGCTCACATAGGCTACCCATCGATGAGTGGACGACCGCGCGACGAGCTGGACGCATTGCTGCGTCGAGTCGCGCGCGGCGACGGTGCCGCGTTCGCCGCCGTCTACGACCTCACCGCAAGCCGCGTGTACGGACTGGTGATGCGCGTGCTGCGTGACCCTGGCTACAGCGAGGAAACAACCCAGGAGATCTATTTCGAGTTGTGGCGCACGGCGGGGGAGTACGACCCGGCCAGAGGTTCGGCTCTGGCCTGGCTGCTGACCATGGCGCACCGGCGCGCCGTCGACCGGGTGCGCTCCGAGGAGGCGTTCAGCAGGCGGGAGTCTCGCTACGCCGCCTCCAGCGCCGAGCCGCCGGGCGACGTGGTCGTCGACTCGGCGATCGCCGGTGAGGAACGTCGTGCGGTGACCGAATGCCTGGACGCATTGACCGACACGCAGCGGCAGTGTATCCAGTTGGCGTATTACGAGGGATTGACCTACAGCGAAGTGTCGCAGCGGTTGGACGCGAATCTGTCGACGATCAAATCGCGCATGCGCGACGCGCTGCGGAGCCTGCGGAACTGTCTGGACGTGCGATGACCGAACCGACCGAATTCGAACTGCTCGAACTGGCCGCGCCGTACGCGCTCGACGCCGTGTCGGACGCGGAACGCGTCGACATCGAGCGGCGCGTAGCGGCCGCCCCGCGGCCGCTGGCGGCGGCCTTCGAGGCCGAAGTCCGCGCCATCCGCGAGACGCTGGCAGTCGCGTCGGCGGCGATAGCGGTCGAGCCGCCGCCCCGGCTGCGGGCCGCCACGCTGGCGGCGGCGGAATCCCCCGGCAAGCGGCGGTCGGGTTGGCGGAACGCGGCCGTGGCTTCCGCGGCGGCCGCAATCGTGGTCGGAGCGGTCGCCTTCGGTGTCGGCGTGCTGATGCGGCCGCATCCCCCCGCGACGGTCGCGGCGCAAGTCTTGGCCGCCCCGGACGTGCGAACGGTGTCCCGCCCGCTCGCGGACGGCACGGCCACGGTGGTGTTCTCCCGTGATCGCAACGCGGGCGTGCTGGTGATGAACAACGTCCCGCCACCGTCACCGGGCACCGTCTACCAGATGTGGTTGCTGAGTGCCAAGGGCGCGACCTCGGCGGGGACGATGGGCACGGCGGCGGTAGCGCCCTCGACCACCGCGACGCTGTCCAACCTCGGCGCCTCGACGGCCCTGGCGTTCACCGTCGAACCCGGCACCGGTTCGGCCCAGCCGACCGGGGCGATACTGGCCGAGTTGCCGCTGCGCTGAACGGATCACTGCCCGCACCCATCCGCGGCCGCGGTGTCTCCGAATCACCTGCGTCCGGTCGAAAGGCGGCGCAGGAGGCCGTCCGTGATGAAGGAGTGCAAAAGCGATGAAGGACTCTCGGGCCAGAACAGTCGCCGCGGCAGGTCTGGCGACGATCGCGGTCGTCGGCTTCTCGGCGTGTTCGAGCAACAAGTCGGCGTCCGGGTCGTCGACGACTGAGACGACGCCGTCGAGCATGGCGGCACCCACGACGACGTCGGCCATGGCCGACCCCGCTGCCGACCTGATCGGTACCGGTTGCGCCGCCTACGCCAAGCAGAACCCCAGCGGTCCCGGCTCCGTCGCCGGGATGGCCCAGGACCCGGTTGCCACGGCCGCGTCGAACAACCCGATGCTGACCACCCTGACGTCGGCGCTGTCCGGCAAGCTGAACCCGGACGTCAACCTGGTCGACACGCTGAACAACGGCCAGTACACGGTGTTCGCCCCGACCGACGCCGCCTTCGGCAAGCTGCCGGCCGCCACCATCGACAAACTCAAGACGGACGCCCCGTTGCTCACGAGCATCCTGACCTACCACGTGGTGCAGGGTCAGGAGAGTCCGGCCAGGGTCGACGGCGCCCACCCGACCCTGCAGGGCGCCACCGTGACGGTGACCGGCCAGGGTGACGCCCTCAAGGTCAACGACGCCGGTCTGGTCTGCGGTGGCGTTCGCACCGCCAACGCGACGGCGTACATGATCGACACCGTGCTGATGCCTCCGGGTCAGTAGAGCGGGCGAGACGAGAACAGCCCGGCCACGGTCGGGCTGTTCTTCCCGATAGGCACCAATCCGGGACCGCAGCGGCCACGAATAACTGTCGTGTTGACCGTAGCGCTGATCGGCTTCCTCGGTGGCCTGCTGACGGGCGTCTCGCCGTGCATCCTCCCGGTGCTTCCGGTGATTTTCTTCGTGGGCACCCCAAACGCCGCCAACGACGATGTGCCGCAACGCAAGCGGTCGAGGCCCTTGCGGCCCTACCTGGTCGTCGTCGGCTTGGTGGTCAGCTTCAGCCTGGTCACGCTGACCGGTTCCGCACTGCTGTCCCTGCTGCACCTGCCGCAGGACGCCATCCGCTGGGCCGCGCTCACCGCGCTCGCCGCGATCGGCCTGGGCCTGATCTTCCCGCCGGTCCAGCATCTGCTCGAGCGGCCGTTCGCGCGCATCCCGCAAAAATCCATCGGCATGGACGGCGGCGGGTTCGGCCTGGGTCTGGCGCTGGGCGCGCTCTATGTCCCCTGCGCGGGGCCCGTCCTCGCCGCCATCGCGGTGGCCGGCGCCACGGATTCCATCGGTCCGGTCACCGCGGTGCTGACGGTCGCGT
>NZ_JBYCLG010000050.1:0-17377 GCF_057473785.1 Mycobacterium sp. TH-M103 | reverse complement strand
GGACGCCGACGCCCTGTCGGTGGGCGACTACCACGTGTCGAAGATGATCGGCTGGACGCTGCTGGGCCGCCCGGTCGACGACGCGGCGATGGTCGAGTTGCTGGAGCCGATGCGGCCCCACCGCCACCGGGTGGTGCAACTGCTCTACGCCAGCGGGCTGGCCCGCGAACCGCGCCGCGGGGCGCGGTTGCCCGTGCAGCACATCAGCCGCTTGTAGCGCACCGGGTTATCCGAGCGCCGGGTCGGGTACCCGTCGGGGGAACGTGACCGTGTCCGAACGTAGGGGAGAAATCGCATGACCCAGTTCACAATTCCCGGACTGACCGACAAGCAGGGGGCGCAGCTGGCCGAACTGCTGCAGAAGCAGCTGAGCACCTACAACGATCTTCACCTGACGCTCAAGCACATTCACTGGAATGTTTTGGGCCCCAACTTCATCGGGGTGCATGAGATGATCGACCCGCAGGTCGAGGCGGTGCGGGGTTACGCCGACGAGGTGGCCGAGCGCATCGCCGCGCTGGGGGCCTCGCCGATGGGCACCCCCGGCGCGATCGTCAACGACCGCACGTGGGACGACTACTCGGTGGGCCGCGACTGCGTGCAGTCGCACCTGGCCGCGCTGGATCTGGTCTACACGGGCGTGATCGAGGATCTGCGCAAGGCGATCGACGCGACCGAGGAACTCGACCGGGTCACCCAGGACATGCTGATCGGCCACGCCGCCTCGCTGGAGAAGTTCCAGTGGTTCGTGCGGGCGCACCTCGAGAGCGCGGGCGGCAAGCTGACGCACGAGGGTTCATCGAGCGAGCGGGACGCCGCGAGCAGCGCGCGCGGCTGAGAAGGACGCCGCGTGTCCGGCGGTCAGGCCCGGTTTTCGGACCTGGCCGCCGAATCATGCTCGCGCGCAACGTTGGTCGGCACCAGGACGTTGACCCGGTCGCCCGGGTCGAGTTGGACGGCCACGTCGGCGTCCATCAGCTGGCGCTGGTGGATGACGGACACCGGGTAGTGCCCGGGCGGCCACTCGAGTTCGCCGATGCTGCGGCCGACGGCGGCCGAATCCGGGCCCAGCGTGTACTCGACGATGCGGTAACCGGACAACTGGCTACGCGGGTCATGTTCGGCCGCAACGGCTTTCGGGTCGGCCCACTCTGCGGCCTGGTGGCTGGCCGCGATGTCTGGATAGGAGGCGGCGAGGTGGGCCGCCACCGCGCGCAGCACGTCCTGGTTGGTCAGCCAGCCCTGGACGCGCCGCTCGTCGGTGTCGATGACGGGCAGTCCGTCGCGGCCGTAGAGCACCAGCTGCCGCAACGCCTGGGCCAGGCTGTCGTTGGCGAACAGCGCCTGCGGCTGGCGGACGCGGGTGACCGGTCCCAGCCGCGACGTCCAGTCCTCGTCGGCGGCCGCCGTGCGGCCCAGGTCCAACGGAACGGTGAACGGGTGCATGGCGTCGGCGGCGGTCAGGTGGGCGAACGCGTGGGTCGGGGTCGGGCGGTCGATGTCGATGCCGCGGCGCAGCAGCTTGGTGGTGTAGATGGTGCCGTAGGACAGCATGCGCGACACCGTCGTGCCGACGGCCACGGCCAGCATGACCGGCAGTGTCAGCGTGAAGTCCCCGGTCATCTCCACCGTGCTGGCCAGCGCGGTGAGCGGGGCCCGCGCGGTCGAGGCGAACACCGCGCCCATGCCGACGATCGCGTAGATCGCAGGGTTGCCGACGGCCGGGCCGATCAGCTGGTGCACCACCATCCCGAAGGCCATGCCGGAGGTGGCCCCGATGAACAGCGAGGGCGCGAACACGCCGCCCGAACCGCCGATGCCGATGGTCAGCCCGCAGGCCAGCATCTTGCCCGCCGTGAGGATGACCAGGAACCACAGGGCGTAGTGCCCGGCGAAGGCGTTGTACATCACGGGGTAGCCGACGCCGTACAGCTGCGGCACGGCGAGCAGCAGCAGCCCCAGGACGAGGCCGCCGACGGCCGGGCGCGCCCAGTCCGGGCGGGGCCCCCAGATCCGGTCGCACAGGTCCTCGGTCTTGTAGAGGACGTTTTTGAAGAGCACGCCCAGCAGCCCCGCGATCACCGCCAGCAGCGCCACCAGAAGGTAGTTGGCGATGTGGTTGAGCTCGACGCCCTCGGGCAGCCGGGTCAGGAACGGGGCCGCGCCGAAGAAGACCCGGGCGATGACGTCGGCGACCATCGCCGAGAGCATGATCGTGAAGACCGCCTCGACCGAAAGCTCCCGCAGGATCAGCTCGACGGCGAAGAACACGCCGGTGATGGGGGCGTTGAAGGTCGCCGAGATGCCGCCGGCGGCGCCGCAGGCCACCAGCACCCGCAGCCGGCTCTCCGGCATCCGGACCCACTGGCCCGCGCTGGACGCCAGGGCCGCGCCGATCTGCACGATCGGGCCTTCCCGCCCGACCGAGCCGCCCGAGCCGATGCACAGCGCCGAGGCCAGCGCCTTGACCACCGTCACCCGGGGCCTGATCCGGCCGCCGTTCTCGGCCACCGCGATCATGACCTCGGGCACCCCGTGACCCCGCGCCTCACGGGCGAAGCGGGAGATCAGCGGGCCGTAGAGCAGCCCGCCGAGCGCCGGGATGACCACGAAGAACCCGACCCCCAGCCACGTCAGGTGGTCGCTGCCCACCCAGCCCTGCTGGCCGAACTCGTCATGCCCGGTCGCCAACCAGGTGAAGCTGAAGATCAGATAGCGGAATCCCACGGCGCCGATCCCGGCGCCCATGCCCACCATGAGCGCGATGCAGAACAGCCCGAGGCGATTTGCTCGCAGCCAGCCGGCGGCCCGCCCGGCCGCGTGGGACAAGACCCGCGACCCCCGCGCCGAATCGGCGGTCGTCTTTTCCTGCGCCATTTGCCGTCACCCTCTCCGCCGTCGGCCCTTCACCATTCGAGCGTCTCAGGACGGGCGCCTCACGAGGATCCTTCGCCCCAGCAACTATTGCACTATAAAAGTTTCGCTGCGCACAGCGATGCGGTGCAGGTCACACGGCGAACCGGGCGTCGGCCCGGCCGACTTTCGCGGAATAATCGGACCGCAGTCCGGTTATACGGGTAGCTCTAGAACTGGAGGAACACATGCCGCCCGTCACCGCAGACCCACTCGCACTGCCCCGGCTCGGCCCGGCCGGACCCGCGGACACCGAACGCCCCATCCGGTCGGTCCACACCGGCCGGCGCGGCTACGAGGGGAGGGGTTCCCCGTCGTCCGGGCGTTCGCCGGAGTCGGCGCCGCCGCCCTCGACCCGTTCGTGCATATGGACCAGATGGGCGAGGTGGACTACCGGCCGGGCGAACCGCGCGGCACCGACTGGCACCCGCACCGCGGCTTCGAAACCGTCACCTACATGCTCGACGGAAAGATGGCCCATCAGGATTCGTACGGCGGTGGCGGCCTGATCACCGACGGGGCCACGCAGTGGATGACCGCCGGTGCGGGCATCCTGCACATCGAGACCCCGCCCGCCGAACTGGTCGAGCGTGGCGGCCTCTTCCACGGCATCCAACTCTGGGTGAACCTGCCGAGGAAGGACAAATTCGCGCCGCCGCGGTACCAGGCGATCGAGGGCGGCGACGTGGCGTTGCTGGCCTCTGGCGACGGGGGCGCGCTGGTCCGCGTCATCGCCGGTGAGATCGACGGCCACCGTGGCCCCGGCGTCACCCACACGCCGATCACGTTGGCCCACGCGACGATCGAGAACGGCGCCCGGCTCAACATCCCGTGGCGGCGCGACTTCAACGCGCTGCTGTACGTCTTGTCCGGCAGCGGGTATGCCGGACCGCTCGAACATCCGATCCACCAGGGCCAGCTGGCCGTGCTGGGTCCCGGCGACCGCATCACCGTCGGCGCCCCGACGAACCGGCGCCCGGCGGGAATTGACGTGTTGCTCCTGGGCGGACGGCCCATCCGCGAGCCGGTATTCCATTACGGGCCATTTGTGATGAACTCGCGCGCGGAATTGATCGAGGCGCTGCGCGACTACGAAGCCGGAAAGTTCGGTACCATTCCGCCGAATGCTTTAATGCCGCATCACCGGGGTGGCACACTTTACTGATGTCGCCGGCGGTGGGTCGTCGCCCGGGCCGCCCCCCGGCGGCCCGGGCGGACCAGACGCGCAGGCGCATCGTGCGTGCCGCCCGCCAGGTGTTCAGCGAACGCGGGTTCGACGGGGCGACCTTCCAGGAGATCGCCGTACGCGCCGACCTGACCAGACCGGCCATCAACCACTACTTTTCCAGCAAGCAAGACCTCTACCGGGAGGTCGTCCGGCAAACCAACCACGACGTCGTCGGCGCCGGCATCGAACGGGCGCGCCGGGAGGGCACGCTGCTCGGGCGGCTGGGCGCATTTCTCACCGTGGCCCGGCAGGCGGATATGGACAATCCCGCCGCGTCGGCATTTCTCGTCACCAATGTGCTCGAAGCGCAACGCCATCCCGAACTGAATGCCGCGGAAAATGACGCCGTTCGAATGACCCGGGAATTTCTGATTCGGGCGGTCGGGGATGCGATGGACCGCGGCGAGATCGGCGTCGAGATCGGGGCCCCGGCATTGGTCGAGGCCTTGTTGCTGCTGCTGTGCGGCACGGGGTTCTATGCCGGTTATCTGCGCAGCCACCAGGAGATGCAGGCCGTCATCGAGACGCTGCGGCGGCTGCTGGAAGGCGCGCTCCGGCGTCCGGCGGGCTGACGCCTGCCCGGCAGTGACATCGCACACAAGCGTATAGCTTGCCTAACTTATTCGAGTATCATCGAATGGCAATGACCGATGTCGACGATTCCTCCTCTGTAGGTTCCTCGTCGGAGCCCGCGTCGCGACGGACCGCGGGTGATTCCTGGACCATCACCGAACTTGTCGGCGCGACCGCATTGGGCGTCGCCGCCTCCCGGGCGGTGGAAACCGCCGGGCCCGACCTCCTGATCCGCGATCAGTTCGCCGCGATCCTGGTGTCCTCGGCCGGTGCGCCGTGGGCCCGGCTCGCCGACCCAGAACTGGCGTGGCTCGACGGTGACGAGCACGGGCAGCGCGTGCACCGGCTCGGCGTCGACTACCAGGCGGTACGCAGTCACTACTTCGACGAGTACTTCGGCGGGGCCATGCGCGCCGGGATCCGCCAGGTGGTGATCCTGGCGGCCGGACTGGACTCGCGGGCCTACCGTTTGGACTGGCCCGCCGACACCACGGTCTACGAGATCGACCAGCCCAAGGTCCTGGAGTACAAGAGCGAAATCCTGGAATCGCACGACGCCGTTCCCGCGGCCCGGCGGCGCCCCGTTCCGGTGGATCTGCGCGACGACTGGCCGGCGGCGCTCACCCTGGCGGGCTTCGATCCCGGCCGCCCGACCGCATGGCTCGCCGAAGGCCTGCTGCCCTACCTGCCGGCCGACGCCCAGGACCTGCTGTTCGAGAGGTTCACCGCCCTGAGCGCGCCGGGCAGCCAGGTGGCGGTCGAGGTGTTCAGGATCAACTCGCGCGGCAACACCCAGCGGTGGCAGCGGATGCGGGAGCGTCTCGGCCTGGACGTCAACGTCCAGGCGCTCACCTACCACGAGCCCGAGCGTTCGGATCCCACGCAGTGGCTGCGCGACCGCGGCTGGCAGGTGGACGAGGTGAACAACCGCGAGGAGATGGCCCGGCTGGGCCGCCCGGTACCCGACGACCTGGCCGACGAGGCCGTCAGCAGCACGTTGCTGCGCGCGTGCCTCGGCGCTTCATCCGAGTGACCGTCAAACACGTCGAACAGAGGAACACCCGATGAGTTCACTGCGCACCCACGACGACACGTGGGACATCAAGACCAGCGTCGGCTCCACCGCGGTGATGGTGGCCGCCGCCCGGGCCGTCGAGACCGAGCGGCCCGACGCGCTGATCCGCGACCCCTACGCCAAGTTGCTGGTCGGCAACTCCGGCGCGAACGTGCTCTGGGAAAAGATGCTCGACCCGGCCATCGTGGCCAAGGTCGAGGCGATCGACGCCGACTCCGCGGCCCACCTGCACCACATGCGCAGCTACCAGGCGGTGCGCACACACTTCTTCGACGCGTTCTTCAACGACGCGATGGCCGCCGGCATCCGGCAGGTGGTCATCCTGGCGTCGGGGCTGGACTCGCGCGCCTACCGGCTGGACTGGCCGGCCGGGACGACGGTCTACGAGATCGACCAGCCGCAAGTGCTGGACTTCAAGTCCGCGACGCTGGCCGAGAACGGTGTCACGCCGACGGCCGACCGCCGCGAGGTGGCCATCGACCTGCGCCAGGACTGGCCGGCCGCGCTGCGCGCGGCGGGCTTCGACCTGGCGGCGCCGACCGCGTGGCTAGCCGAGGGGCTGCTGATGTACCTGCCCGCCGACGCCCAAGACCGGTTGTTCGCCCAGATCAGCGAGCTCAGCGCGCCCGGCAGCCGGGTGTCCGCCGAGACCGCGCCCGCCCACGCCGAGGAGCGGCGCCAGAAGATGCGGGAGCGGTTCAAGAAGGTGGCCGACGAGATCGGCCTGGAAGAGACCATCGACGTCGGGGAACTGATGTACCGCGACGACGACCGCGCCCACGTGGCCGACTGGCTCAACGACCACGGCTGGCGGGCCCAGTCGCAGGCCGCCACCGACGAGATGCGCCGCCTGAACCGCTGGATCGAGGGCGTGCCGTTCGCCGACGACAAGGGCGCGTTCTCCGACTTCGTGACCGCCGAGCGTCTGTAGCCGGCCGGCGCTTCGGATCCTTCCTACTGCTCTCCCAACCGGATGGTTAGGATCGCGGTTATCACCGATTGAGCGGCCCGCCCACCCTGGCGGCGCCTTCGCTCAGGAAGGACAACGATGACCACCGAATCGGTTGCGCCGAAGTCACCCGCATCCACGAACGGAGACCCGGGCTCCGCGCCGGTCGGCGTCGCCGCGACGGTGGACCGGCTGCGCAAGACCTTCGCCACCGGGCGCACCCGCGACATCGAGTGGCGCCAGCGTCAGCTGGTGCAGCTGCAGAAGCTGATGGAGGAGAACGAGGCCGCGCTGGCCGCCGCGCTCGCCGAGGATCTGGACCGCAACAAGTTCGAGGCCTACATCGCCGATATCGCGACGACCGCGGGCGAGGCCAAGTTCGCGGCCAAGAACCTGCGGAAGTGGACGCGCCGCAAATACGTGCTGCTCGAGGTGCCGCAGCTGCCGGGCCGCGGCTGGATCGAATACGAGCCGTTCGGGACCGTGCTGATCATCGGGGCCTGGAACTACCCGTTCTACCTGACGCTGGGCCCCGCGGTCGGGGCGATCGCGGCGGGCAACACCGTCATCCTCAAGCCGTCCGAGCTGGCGCCCGCGTCCTCGCATCTGATGGCCGAGCTGGTGCCGCGCTACCTGGACCGCGATGCGGTCGCGGTCGTGGAGGGCGACGGCTCGGTGAGTCAGGAGCTGATCGCCCAGGGCCTGGACCGGGTGATGTTCACCGGCGGTACCGAGATCGGCCGCAAGGTCTACGAGGGGGCTGCACCCCACCTGACCCCGGTCACCCTGGAGCTCGGCGGCAAGAGCCCGGTGATCGTGGCCGCCGACGCCGACATCGACGTCGCGGCCAAGCGGATCGCCTGGATGAAGCTGCTCAACGCCGGGCAGACCTGCGTGGCGCCCGACTATGTGCTGGCCGACGTCAAGATCCGTGACGAGCTGGTCGACAAGATCGGCGCGGCCATCACGAAGTTCCGGTCCCAGGACCGGGCGGGGATGCGCATCGTCAACCGGCGCCAGTTCGACCGGCTCAAGGGCTACCTGTCCGGCAAGGACGGCAGGGTCACCGTCGGCGGCGACTGCGACGAGTCGACCCTGCGCATCCAGCCGACGGTGGTGGTCGACCCCGATCTGGACGGGCCGCTGATGTGCAACGAGATCTTCGGGCCGATCCTGCCGGTCGTCACCGTTCAGAACCTGGACGACGCAATACGTTTCGTCAACGCGCGGCCCAAACCGCTGGCCGCCTACCTGTTCACCAAGTCGCGGGCGACCCGGGAGCGGGTGATCAAGGAGGTGCCGGCGGGTGGCATGCTCGTCAACCACCTGGCCTTCCAGGTGTCTACGGCCAAGCTGCCGTTCGGCGGGGTCGGCACGTCGGGGATGGGCGCCTACCACGGCAAATTCGGGTTCGAGGAGTTCAGCCACCGCAAGTCGGTGCTGACCAAGCCGACCCGGCCCGACATGTCGAGCTTCATCTACCCGCCCTACAGCAACTGGGCCTTCAAACTGGCCCGAAAGCTGTTCTGAGACCGACGTTCTAGTCCGTACCAACCCCTCGAAAGGAACCTGATGCCAGGAGTGCAGGATCGCGTCATCGTCGTCACCGGAGCGGGCGGAGGCCTCGGGCGCGAGTACGCGCTCACCCTCGCCAAGGAGGGGGCCAGCGTCGTCGTGAACGACCTCGGCGGTGCGCGCGACGGCACGGGTGCCGGCCACAGCATGGCCGACCAGGTCGTCAACGAGATCCGCGAGGCGGGGGGCCGGGCGGCGGCCAACTACGACAGCGTCGCCGACCCCGCGGGCGCGGCCAATATCATCAAGACCGCGATCGACGAGTTCGGTGCCGTGCACGGGGTGGTGAGCAACGCCGGGATCCTGCGCGACGGCACGTTCCACAAGATGACGTTCGAGAACTGGGACGCCGTGCTGAAGGTGCACCTCTACGGCGGGTACAACGTGCTGCGCGCCGCGTGGCCGCACTTCCGTGAGCAGAGCTATGGGCGCGTGGTCGTCGCCACCTCCACCAGTGGGCTGTTCGGCAATTTCGGTCAGACCAACTACGGCGCGGCCAAGCTCGGCCTGGTCGGCATGATCAACACGCTGGCCCAGGAAGGGGCCAAGTACAACATCCGCACCAACGCCGTCGCCCCGATCGCGGCCACCCGCATGACCGAGGACATCATGCCCAAGGAGGTGCTGGAGAAGCTCACCCCGGAGTACGTGGCGCCGGTGGTGGCCTACCTGTGCACCGAGGAATGCGCCGACACCGCATCGGTTTTCATCGTCGGTGGCGGCAAGGTGCAGCGGGTGGCGCTGTTCGGCAACGAGGGCGCCAACTTCGACAAGCCGCCGTCGGTGCAGGACATCGCCGCGCACTGGGGTGAGATCACCGACCTGTCGGCGGCCAAAAAGGCGGAATTCAAGCTGTAGGTCCAAGGCGATGAAAGCCTGCGTCGTCCAGCGCCTGTCGGGCCCGGCCGGTATCGCCTACACCGACATCGACGACCTCGCCGAGGATCCCGGCCACGTCATCGTCGACGTGCGGGCCGCCGGGGTGTGCTTTCCGGACCTGCTGCTGAGCAAGGGCGAGTACCAGCTGAAGCTGCCGCCGCCGTTCGTACCCGGCATGGAGGCCGCCGGGGTGGTGCACTCGGCGCCGGCGGGCTCGGGCTTCAAAGTGGGCGAACGGGTTTCGGCGTTCGGCATCCTAGGTGCCTACGCCGAACAGGTCGCCGTGCCGGTGCCCAACGTCATGCGCAGCCCCGCCGAGCTCGACGACGCCGAGGCGGTGTCGCTGTTGGTGAACTACAACACCATGTATTTCGCCCTGGCCCGCCGGGCGGCGATGCGTCCGGGTGACACGGTGCTGGTGCTCGGCGCGGCCGGTGGGGTGGGGACCGCGGCGATCCAGGTGGCCCGGGCGATGGGCGCGAAGAAGGTGCTGGCCGTGTTGCACCGCACGGCGGCCACCGACTACGTCTCCTCGCTGGGCGCCGACCTGGTGCTGCCGCTGTCCGGCGACTGGGCTGACGAGGTGCGCAAGTACACCGGCGGCCGCGGCGTGGACATCGTCGTGGATCCCATCGGCGGTCCGGCGTTCGACGACGCGGTGCGCGTGCTGGCCATCGACGGCAAGCTGCTGGTCATCGGGTTCGCCGCGGGCAGCATCCCGACCGTCAAGGTGAACCGGCTGCTGCTGCGCAACGTCAGCGTGGTGGGGGTGGCGTGGGGCGAGTACCTCAACAAGGTGCCCGGCTCGGCGGCGTTGTTCTCCTGGGGGCTGGGGCAGCTGGTCTACCTGGGCCTGAAACCGCCTCCCCCGCAACGGTATCCGTTGTCGGAGGCGCAGGCGGCGCTGCAGTGCCTGGCCGACGGCGGGGTGCTGGGCAAGCTGGTGCTCGAGCCGTAGGCGCCCCGCGTCAGGACGCGAGGCCGGTGAAGTAACCGGCGATCGACTGGCCGCGGACAACAGCACCCGGACTTCCAGTCCGCCCAGGAAGGCCGCCAGTCCGATGTCGGCGGCGATCGCATAGCCGACGGCGAAGGCGCCGACGCCCTGCCGGGTCCCGACTGCCAGGTCGGCCAGCACGGTCTGCGGGTGCACCGGCGGCAGCAGCCCGAAGGGCGTGGGCACGTTGGCCGGCGAGGTCGAGTAGCCGTAGGCGGGGTCGCCGTAGCCCAGGTTGACGAGCACCTCGAGGTCCGGCTGCAGCAGGTCCGCCGGCGGGTTGCCCACCACCGGTATCGCCCGGAGTGGTTCCAGCAGCGGCAGATTCGGGGTGGGAAGTCGGCGGCGCCGTCGTACTCGAAGGTGTAGATGGTGGTCGGGAAGGAGTTCGCCGGCGTCGACCCGTAGAACGTCAGCCCCAGGCTCGGGAAGCTCAGCGGCGCAAGGCGTTCCCAGAGCCCGCCGTTGGGATTCAACCGCGGTCACGCTCGAACCGCGACCCGACCCCGACCCGCGTTCGCAGCCTTCGGTCACCAAAATCTCCGACGAGCGGTTCAGCTGCTGGCGGATCAAGCTCGAGTATCCCGAGGCGGCGAAGCTCGACGCCGCACTGGCCGCCCATCGGGAGGCGCTGATCACCGAGTGGAAACGCGACCGCGACACCGGAAAACACGCCCGAGGGCCGCCCGCCGATGCCGGGCACCCTGGAGGCGTTTCTGTGTCTGGTGGAGACCGGCTGGGATGTCGAGGCGGCCCGGCGCCCGCACGGGCAGCACACCACCGTGGTCGTCCACGTCGACGTGGAAAAGCGGGTGGCCGGGCTGCACCTGGGCCCAGCGCTGACCGAGGCCGTAAGCCAATACCTGAGGGGTGATGCCACGTGTGAGGTGTGGTTCGAACGTGCCGGGGAGGTCATCGGCGCGGGCCGAACGACCCGCACCATCAGCGCGCGGCCGCGCCGCGCCCTGGAACACTGCCGCCCCGGCTGCGCGGTCCCGGGCTGTGGGCCCACCCGCGGCTGCACGCCAACCACCTCTGGCACTGGGAAGACGGCGGCCCACTGACCTGACCAGGGTGAGATTGCTTGGTCGCTTCCGCGTCGTGGACACCGACAAATGGACTGGTAGAAACCGCGGTGATGATGTGAGGTGTTGTTTGCGATACCGGAGGTGACTCGCGTGAGTGAGACCAATCTGCGGTTACAAGCGCAAGACTTCAGCAGATCCCTGAGCATCGGACCCGCGCTATCCAGCAACGGTCAGGCCGCGGTGTGACCACCGTGGTCAAGCTTTTCGGCGATCCAGACCTTGATCAGTGATTGACGGGTGACTCCGAGCCGAGTGGCTTCGCGGTCGAGTTCGGCGATCATCCAGACCGGAAAGTCGACGTTCACACGCCGGTGCTCCTCTCCGGGTCGCCGTGCCCGTGCGACATCGAGGGCGGTCGCCATGTCCTGGCCATCGTCGAAGCGCTCGTCGAACTCGCTAGCTTTCATAAATCGCTACCTCTCCTTCCCGTGAACGGCGCACGGAAATGATTCGGACGTAGTCGTCTCGGTAGGTCACGACGGCTGACCAGCATCGGCCATCAATTTGGCCTATCACCATCCACCTGGGCTCATCCGTCGTGCGTGCCGGCACCTCGATGCGGTGCGGATCCCGCCAGATGGACTGCGCCGCATCGAAGTCAATGCCATGCTTGCTCAGGTTTGCCGCGCTTTTGGCAGGATCAAACTCGAACTCAGGCATGTATAAAAATCATACCGTAATCGCTCTCAAGCTCGGGCATGTGCTCGGCCCAAACCGCAGGGGCACCGGCCGTGAACCCGACGGACACGCAGCCTCTTGTCCGCGATGATCGAAATGCAAGGCAACCTGATTGGAGGACGACCGCTTCCGTAGACAGTCATCGAAGTGGAATGACTGTCTACAAGGAGAAAACTGTTATGGGTTCGACGCGGCGGAAGTTCACCCCTGAGTTTAAGGCCGAGGCCGTAGAGTTGGTGATCAAGTCGGGCAAGCCGATAGCCGAAGTTGCCCGGGATCTCGGAATCGGTGACGGAACATTGGGGAACTGGGTGAAGGCGGCGAAGAAACGCGGCGAGTTCAAGGAAAAGCCACTCGAGATCGACGAGCGTGCACGACTGAAGGAATTGGAAGAGGAAAACCGTCGTTTGAAGATGGAACGGGAAATCCTAAAAAAAGCGGCGGCGTGGTTTGCGAAGGACAGCATGTGAAGTTCTCTTTCATCCGCGACTTGGATGAGGAAGAACGACGCAAACCACGCAAAGCTAGGATTCCCGCTTCCTTGATGTGTGAGGTGCTCGATGTGTCCCGCAGCGGTTTCTATGCGTGGCTGAAACGCGACCGGTCGGATCGAGAAAAAGAAGACGCGGAATTGACCGATATGATCAAAAAGATCCACGAGGATTACCGGGGCCGCCTGGGTGTCGATCGGCTCGTCGCCGAGCTGGCCAAGCTGGGCCGGCGCCATTCACCCAGGCGGGTCCGCCGCCTCGCCCGCGCCGCTGGCCTGACCTGCGTGCATCCGCGTCCGTACCGGGCCACCACGATCCAGGACGAGGCCAACAGCGATGGTCTGGTCGACCTCGTCGGGCGCGAGTTCGTGCCAGACGGGCCGAACCAATTGTGGTTCACCGACATTACGTACATTCGGACATGGGGTGGCTGGGCGTATTTGGCCGCGATTATCGACGGCTATTCACAAAAGATCGTCGGTTGGTCGGTGGATAATCATATGCGCACGACGTTGGTCACCGACGCGTTGAGGATGGCGATTGAGCGACAGCGGCCAGGAATCGGGGATGTCGTGATCCATTCCGATCGCGGCTGTCAATTCACGAGTATCGACTTCCACACTCTCGCGTCGGCGAACGGCATCATTCCATCGGTCGGCCACATCGGTCAATGTTATGACAATGCCATGGCAGAATCGTTCAACGCGACCATCAAGAAGAAACCCATCCATTTGCACACCTGGCCGACTCTACGCGCGGTGAGACAGGCGGTCTTCGAATATATCGAGGTCTACTACAATCGAAAGCGCCCGCACAGCAATATCGGAAATGCAACCCCCTGTGAAATGGAGCACAATTCACTCAAACAATTGCCGATGAAATGGCTGCGACAGCATAATTCAAGTGTCTACGAAAGTAGGGGGTAGTCCAGTGGGTCACCGATTTCAAGGGCGTGGTGTCCAGATGGCATGCCCTATGGGGGCGCAATCACTGCGCCCGATCAAGATCGAGCGCCCTATGACGGATCGCCACACCGCCCTGCCGGCATCTCCAACACCTGGATCGAGGCCGGAGGTGCGCGATGCCCTTGCTGGCTTATGACACAACCCAATCGAGGTCGAACGCGTTACCGATGGCGTCTGCCAGGGCTGGCTCCTGCGACGCGAGAAAATACCCGATTTGACGACCAAGTTCAGACACCGGGATCGTTTGGACGTTGTCGCAACTGACGACAGACGGTTGATTCAGCCCGTTCACCGTGCCTACTGGGACTTCGGTGGCCAACCCTCGGACGGTTGTCGTGATTGGGGCGACGGTGACGTTGGTGAGATGCGGACGCACGACCTCGCGGGTGAGAATCAGGACGGGTCGAGCTTTGTCAAGCCGGGCGATGTGGATGGGTCGCATCAGTCGACGTCGAGGGAAGTACGAGCAGCGTGGCCGGCCAGCGCATCCAAATCACTCGACGCTGACATGTTGGCCGCGAGGATTTCCGCGTCGCGTTCGGCGAGACGACGACGGCGTTCCCGTTCCAGCGCCCGGAGCACGACAGCCGCACGGCTGCGGGCATGTTGTCCCCGGACTTCGTCATCGATGAAGGCGATGATCTCGTCGGGTAAGCGGACTGCAATTTGTATGCTCACTTCATGGATGGTACCAGTTTGGTATGCACGTCAGGAGTCAAACGGGCTCGGGCCGCAACCTGAACGAAGCAGGTAGTTTAACGACTTGTCAGCAAACTCGTGCTGCTCTGCCCGTACCACCTCCGGCTGCACCGCCGTGGCCAGATAACCAGCACCGGATCCGCCGACGCGCTCGCCGTCACCGACAGCGACGGGCAAGAGCTGCGCCCGGGCTCACCGTTGCCCCGCCCGCCGTGGCGCCCTATCCCGGGCCCAGCGGCGAACGCGCCGACTGGTGGTGGTACGACCCCTTCCAGTCCCAGGCGCCACCCACACCGAACTTGCTTCGGCGTCGAAGCTGAAAAAGCTTAAGGTCCAAAGGATCTGGAACGGCCCGGCTACGGCGATGGGTGCGGCGTCCCGGTCAGGATGGTGTCGAGCGCGCTGGCGAGGGTGAGGAACTCGACACCGCCGGCGAGCGTGCCCAGGCCGACATCGGCGGCGATGGGCTGGCCGATCGCGTTGGCGAGGCCCTGGAGTGGCTGGCCGTTGATCGCCTGCGTGATCCCGTTGAGGAACAGGTTGGCGTCGTAGGACGGCAGCGTGACGACCAGGGCCGTCGCGATGTCGGCGGTCGGCAGCAGCGTCGCGTAGGCGGTCGAGACGTCGGCGGCGAGGGCGTTCGCGAATCCGGTGTTGGCGTTTTCTAGGCCCGAGATCGCGCCGTCGAGCGCCGACGTCAGCGAGATGCCCGTCGGCACGGCCGGCGGTGCGCCGCCCAGGCTCGCCAGCGCCGGCGCCGACAGGCTCAGCGACGGCAGCCCCTGCGCGCTCAAATCGCTTCCGGCGGCCAGGATTCCCTGGTAGGCGCCGCTGAGCAGGTCGGGGCCCAGGGCCAGGGTGGCGTTGAGCGGCGGTAACACCCCGAACGGCGTGGTGACGTTGGCGTAGCCGGTCGAGTAGCCGTAGTTGGGGTCGCCGTAGCCCCAGTTGACCAGATACCTCAAATCCGGTTGCAGCAGGTCGGCCAGCGGGTTGCCGATCCCCGGGATCAAGCGCAGCGGCTCCAGCAGCGGCAGGTTCTGGGTGGGGATCATGTAGTAGTGCGAGCCGCCGTCGTAGCCCGGTGACACCGGAAGGGTGATGGCCTGCGAGATCTGGCTCGCCGGGATCGTCAGATACGTGCCGTGCACGAACGCGATGCCCGCGAAGGCGTTGAGGTCGGCCAGGATGTCGATCGGGTACTGCGGGAAGTCGGCGAAGCCGTCGTATTCCAGCGTGTAGTTGTAGATCGAGTACCCGGTGTTGGAGGCCATCCCGCCATAGAAGGGGATGCCGAGACTGGGCAGGTCGAGGCCGGGAAAGCGGGCGAGCATGCCGCCGTTGGGGGTCATCTCGTTGCCGACGAGCACGAAGTTCACATTGGACGTCGGCACATGGGCGGCAACGAGATTCGGCAGCTCCAGCGCGGCCAGGATGGCGCCCTGCGAGTAGCCGAAGACGGTGACGGGCTGGGTCGGCGCGTTGGGCCCGGTGAGCGCGTTGTTGAGGATCGTCAGGCCCCGGTCCACCGAGATGTTCAGGGTCAGGTCCTTGATCCCGGTGATCGGGTAGAGGCCCTCGGGGGTGAACAGGCCCTGGATGTTGCTCGTGGTGAAGTTGCGGGAGACGTAGTTGCCGTACGCGGTGGCGATGTACTTGGCGTCGGGGATGGGGACGCCGCTGGCGCCCAGGATCAGCGCCGTCTGCACCGGTGTGGTGCTGGTGGCGAGCTGCGTCGCGCCCGCGGTGCCGGCCGCCGTGGCGCCGCCGGTGAGCGCCGCGAATTGGGCCTGGGCCGTCGCGCCGAACGACCCGAGGGTGCTGGTCGCAGCGGATTCGGTTGCCGCGTAGGCGGTTGCGGTGCCGGTCAGCGCCAGGGCGAACTCGTCGTGGAAACTCTGGGCCTGCCGCAGCAGCGCCTGGTATTCCTGGCCGAACGCACTGAACAGGTTCGCGGTGGCCGCGGACACCTCGTCGGCGGCCGCGGCCTGCAGGCCGGTCGTCCACCCGGCCGTTTCGGCGTTGGCGGCGCCGATCGCCGATCCGATCCCGGAGACGTCGGCGACCGCCGTCGCGATCGTCTGCGGCTGCGCTAAGACAAACGGCATCGGGTCACCCTTCTACGACCGGACGGCTGCCGGCGGTTGAATTTTTCGGGGCGGGACTTATCAGTACGGACCGGGGTTCGGCGTCCCGAGCAGGATCGTCTGCAAGGCATTCTCGAAGTTGATCAGCTCGAAACCGCCTGCCAGCGTGACCAGTCCGGTGTCGGCGGCGATCGGGTCGCCGATCGCGTTGACCAGGCCCATCGGGTTGCCGTTGATGGCTTGCGAGATCCCGTTGAGGAACAGGTTGAGGTCGTAGGACGGCAGGGACACCACCACGGCCGTGGCGATGTCGGCTGTCGGGAGCAGGGTGGCGTAGGCGGTGGAGAAGTCGGTGGTGAAGCCGCCCACGATGGCGTTGTTGGCGTTCTCGATGCCGCCGATGAGGTTGGTGAGCGTGGCCGGGATGGAGGACACGCTGGGCAGCGCCAGCGCGGTCGTCCCCGACGACGCGCCCCCGGCCAGCGTGCCCGCGATGTCCGGCACCGACAGGTTGGGCAGCGCCATCGCGGGCAGCGACGTGGGCAGCATGGCCGAGATGTCGGCCCCGAACGCGCCCATGCCCTGCTGGGCGCCGCTGACCAGCAGCGGCCCCAGGGCGGTGGTCGCGCTCAGTGGTGGCAGGAACCCGAACGGTGTCTGCACGTTGGCCAGGCCCGTCGAGTAACCGTACTCAGGGTTGCCGTAGCCCCAGTTGATCAGGTAGCGCAGGTCGGGCTGGACCAGGTCGGCCAGCGGGTTGCCGATCACCGGGATCGCGCGCAGCGGGTCCAGCAGCGGCAGGTTCTGGGTGGGGATCATGACGTAGTTGGTCAGGCTGCTGCCGCCGGGGGTGTTCAGCTGCGCGGAGCCCGGCAGCAGGAAGCCCGACGCGATCTGGGTCGCCGAGAGGGTCGGGTAGGTGCCGTGCACGAAGACGATGCCGGCCAGCGCGTTGAGGTCGGCGAGGAAGTCGATCGGGTACTGCGGGAAGTCGGCGAACCCGTCGTATTCCAGCGAGTAGATGGTGGTGTTGAACAGGTCGCTGGGCGTCGAGTTGCCGAACGTGATCCCCAGGCTCGGCAGGCTCAGGTCGGGGAAGCGGGCGAGCAGTCCGCCGTTGGGGGCGCTCGGGTCCCCCAGCAGGGTGAAGTTGAGCTGGCTGGACGTGTAGCCCATGTCG
>NZ_JBYCLG010000049.1:0-17352 GCF_057473785.1 Mycobacterium sp. TH-M103 | reverse complement strand
ATCCCGTCGAACGTCACCGCCACCGTGAAGAGCGTGTCGGCGGTAGGCGAGCAGTACATCGACCTGGTGCCACCGGGACCTCCGGCATCGACCAAGTTGCACAACGGGTTCCGCATCGCCCGGCAGAACACCCGGATCGGCCAGGACGTCGCCGATCTGTTGAAGCGGGCTGAGACGCTGGTCAACAGCGTGAGCGACACCCGGCTGCGGGAGGTGCTGCACGAGACGTTCATCGCGGCCAACGGATCGGGCCCCGAGCTGGCCCGGTTGTTCGAGTCCGCGCGGCTGCTGGTCGACCAGGCCAACGCCGACTATCCGCGGGTTTCGGAGCTCATTGACCAGGCCGGCCCGTTCCTGCAGGCCCAGATCCGCGCGGGCGCCGACATCAAGTCGCTGTCGGATGGGCTGGCGCGGTTCACCGCCGAGGTGCATCAGGCGGACCCGCAACTGCGCTCCACGCTGGCCACCGCCCCGGGCGCAGCGGACGAGGCGAACACCGCCTTCTCCGGCATCCGGCCCTCCTTCCCGGCGCTGGCCGCCAGCCTGGCCAACCTGGGCCGGGTCGGCGTCATCTACCACAAGTCGGTCGAGCACCTGCTGGTCGTGTTGCCGGCGTTGTTCGCCGCGATCATCACCTCCGCCGGCGGGGAGCCGCAGGACGAGGGCGCCAAGCTCGACTTCAAGCTCGACCTGAACGACCCGCCGCCGTGCTCGGTCGGCTTTCTGCCGCCGCCGCTGATGCGCACACCGGCCGACGAGACGCTGCGCGAACTCCCGCCCGACCTGTACTGCAAGGCCGCCCAGAACGATCCCACCACCGTGCGCGGCGCCCGCAACTATCCGTGCCAGGAGTTCCCCGGCAAACGCGCGCCGACGGTCCAGCTGTGCCGGGACCCGAAGGGCTACGTGCCGGTCGGCCGCAACCCCTGGCGCGGCCCGCCCGTGCCCTATGACACACCGGTGACCAACGGGCTCAACGTGTTGCCGCCCAACCACTTCCCGTACATCCCGCCAGGCGCGGATCCGGATCCTGGCACCCCGATCGTCGGGCCGCCACCGCCGGGTGTGGTGCCCGGTCCCGGGCCGGCGCCGCATCAGCCGGCCTACGACCCGCCGCCGCCCAACGACAACGGGCCGCCGCCGCCGTTCACGTCGTGGCAGCCGCCCGGGGTGCCGCCGGTTCCGCCGCAGGTTCCGTATCCGAAGTGGCTGCCGCCGCCACCACCGCCGGAGGGCACCGGCGCGGCACCCGAAGCCGCCCCGGCGCCCGGGCCGCCGCCGCAGGCCAGCGGTCCGGCCTACACCACCTACGACCCGAAGACCGGCGCGTTCGCGGACCCGGCAGGCGGCACTGGTATCTTCGCGGCCGGTGCGAACGGCGCGTCGGGCGCCGAGAATTGGGTGGAGCTCATGCTCGACCCAAGACCCATGTGATGGATCCGGTAGTGACAGACGAGCAGACCAAACCGACACGCGTCCGGCGGCGGGCGTCCCGCGCGGCGGGACCCGCCAGAAGTGAGTCCGCCGACGGCGCGACGGGACGGATCGACCTCCCGGTCGAGCCGAAGCAGGCGGGGCCGCCCGTCAGGACCTTCAAACCCGTCAAGCCGCCGCCGCGGCGGCGGCCGCACCGGGTCCTGGTCGCGTGGGTCTCGGTTGCCGCCGCGGTCGTGGCGATCGGCGCGCTGGCAGCCTGCCTGACGGCGCTGGTCGTCCAGCATCGGAAGGCCAGCGCCGAGCAGGCCCGCGACCAGCGGTTCGTCGACACCGCCACCCAGACGGTGGTCAACATGTTCAGTTACAAGCAGGACAACATCGACGAGAGCGTGAACCGGTTCTACGACCAGACCAGCGGCCCCCTGCGCGGCATGCTGGGGGCCAACAACAACATCGAGAACCTCAAGGGCCTGTTCCGGTCCACCAACGCGACGTCGGAAGCCGTCGTCAACGGCGCCGCCCTCGAGGGCATCGACCCGGTCACCGACAACGCGTCGGTCCTCGTCTCGGTGCGGGTCACCGTCGCCGACATCGACGGGGTCAACAAACCGTCCATGCCGTACCGGCTGCGGGTCATCGTGCACGAGGACGAGTCCGGGCGGATGACCGGCTACGACCTGAAGTACCCCAACGGGGGCAACTGATGCGGCTGCGCCGGGGGCTGCGGTGGCTGCTGGCCGCCGCGGTCGTCCTACTCGTCGTCGGCTTCGTCGGGCTGGCCGCGGCGACCGGCTGGTTCTACTGGGACCGCGTGCAGGCCCGCGGCGAACAGGCGGCGCGGGCGGTCCTGCCCGGGCTGGCCACCAGGGAGATCCCCGAGGTTTTCGGCTATGACTACCAGACCGTCGAACGCAGCCTCGCCGACGCGTATCCGATGCTGACACCGGCGTACCGCCAGGAGTTCCGCAAGAGCGCCAACGCGCAGATCATCCCGGAGGCGAAGAAGCGTGAGGTGGTGGTGCAGGCCAACGTCGTCGGCGCCGGAGTGATGTCGGCCAAACGGGATTCGGCGTCGGTGATGGTCTATCTGAACCGCACCGTCACCGACAAGTCACGGCAGCCGCTCTACGACGGCAGCCGGCTGCGGGTGGACTTCCAGAAGATCGGCAAGCAGTGGCTGATCAACTACATCACGCCGATCTGATCAGTAGCACATCGCAATGTCGTTGCAGTACAACGGATAACGCTGGATCGGGCTCGGCGGAGGGCCGATGAGCCGCAGGGAGAACGGCTGCTTTGTCATCGCCGGCTGCAGGCCGCAGACCGCGCCGTGCAAGGTGGTGTGCGTGCCGGCCATCGTCTCGTTGTCGAAGGCGAACGTCTCGCTGGACTCCCCGGTGCCGCCGCCCGGGCAGGAGACTCCATCGGCCTTGCCCACCTGGAACGTCCAGAGCCCGCTCGTCAGCCGGGCCCTGCCGCTGTAATTCTGCAGCTTGTCCGCGCGGGTGGTCCGTTCGTTCGTGTAGCTGACCACGTTCAACGAGCAGAAGTCGGCCATGATGTCGGGGTTGGAGTAGTCCTTGTAGTACCGGCTCCCGTTGACCTGGTCGCACAGCGCCGTCACCTGCCAGGTCACGCCCGACACGCCCGCCTGGTCGAAGTTGTACAGGCCGTCCGCCGGCGGCGCGACCGCGCGCGCCGGGTCGCCGGATTCGAGTGCGATGCCCATCGCCACCACCGAGAAGACGCCGGCGCCGGCGGCCAGTCCGCGACGAATCTTCATCTTCGTCCCTTTCTGCTCACACCATCGCGCTGCTCTCGAGTATCACAGCGTTCGGGCGGTCACACCATGGCTTTCGCCGACTACGCGGTGCCGGGCGGGCGCGCCTCGGCGAGCGCGTCGAGGAACGAGCGCGCCCAGCGGTCGACGTCGTGGGCGAGCACCTGGCGCCGCATCGACCGCATCCGGCGCCGGCCGTCCTCCTCGGGCTGGTTGAGCGCCGCCTCGATGGCGTCCTTGACCCCTTCGAGGTCGTGCGGGTTGACCAGGTAGGCCAGCCGGAGCTCGGCGGAGGCTCCGGTGAACTCGCTGAGCACCAGCGCACCACCGAGATCGCTGCGGCAGGCGACGTATTCCTTTGCCACCAGGTTCATTCCGTCGCGCAGCGGGGTGACCAGCATGACGTCGGCGGCGACGAAGTACGCGATGAGCTCGTCGCGGGGAACCGGGCGATGCAGGTAGTGCACCACCGGATGCCCCACCTCGGCGTACTCGCCGTTGATGTGACCGACCTGGCGTTCGATGTCGTCGCGCAGGATGCGGTAGCTCTCCACCCGCTCACGGCTCGGGGTGGCCAGCTGGATCAGCACGGTGTCCTCGCGTTTTGCCCGGCCCTCGGCGAGCAGCTCCGAGAACGCCTTCAACCGGACGTCGATGCCTTTGGTGTAGTCCAGCCGGTCGACGCCGAGCAGGATCTTGCGGGGATTGCCCAGCTCGGCCCGGATCTCGCGGGCCCGGCGCCGGACGTTGCGGTCGCGGGCCTTGCGGTCGAGGTCGGCGGAGTCGATTGAGATGGGGAAGGCGCCCACCCGCACGGTGCGCGAATCCAGCTGGACTTCTCCGAAGCGCGACCGCACCCCGACTGACCCCCGGGAGGTCTCCACGCCGACCAGGCGGCGGGCCAGGAACAGGAAGTTCTGGGCCCCGCCGGCCAGGTGGAACCCCACCAGGTCGGCGCCCAGGAGGCCCTTGATGATCTCGGTGCGCCACGGCATCTGCATGAACAGCTCGACCGGCGGGAACGGGATGTGCAGGAAAAAGCCGATGGTCAGGTCCGGTCGCAGCGTGCGCAGCATCTGCGGCACGAGCTGCAGCTGGTAGTCCTGCACCCACACGGTGGCACCGTGCGCGGCGGCCCGTGCGGTGGCCTCGGCGAAGCGGCGGTTGACGTCGACGTAGCGCTCCCACCACTCGCGGTGGTAGATGGGCTTGACGATGACGTCGTGGTACAGCGGCCACAGCGTGGCGTTGGAAAATCCCTCGTAGTATTCGGCGACGTCGTCGGCGCTCAGGCGCACCTGATGCAGGGTGAGCTCGTCCTGCACGAACGGCCCATCTTCGGTGTCGCCGATCTCCTCGGCGGCGACGCCGGGCCAGCCGACCCATGCGCCACGCCTGCGCCGCAGGAGTGGTTCCAGGGCCGTGACCAGCCCGCCGGGGCTGCGCTTCCAGGACGTGCTGCCGTCGGGCAACCGCTCCATGTCGACCGGCAGCCGATTGGCGACCACGACGAAGTCGGAATCCCCGACGGGCGGGCCGTCGGCGTGCTCGACCCCGCTGGGAGTCATCTACGCATCGAGTTTCGAGGGTCCAATGCCGAGCATGGACAAGAAGACGCGGCACTCGTCGGCGTCGGTCGCATACGCGGCAACGACGCGCCGGGCCTGGCTGGCGGTGCTGTCGGCCAGCGGTTCCACATCGCCGAGGTCGCCAGGGTCGGATTTCGTAGGCATGGCACCACTGTATGCGACCCGCTCATCGAGCCGCAGCCGTCTTGCCTGGCCGGGGCGTCGCCGCGCTCCGGGGAGTGGTCGCGGACCGGCGCTATCGGCGGGGATCACGCACCGAAATCCGCACGAGCGCCTTCGTTGCCGCCGGCGAAGATCTGCCTGCTGCTCGCGGAGCTCGGCTTCGCGCTTGTCGAGCTGGGCTTGCCGCTATGCGAGCTTGGCTTCCTGACATTCGTACCCGGCTTCGTGTTCGCGAAGCTCGCCTTCCCACTGCCCGAGCTCGGCTTCCTGCCGCCGAAGCTGCTCCTCGTGCTGCTGGAAGCCGGGCCTCGTGCTGCGCGAGCTCGGCCTCGTGCTGGGCGATCTGGGATTCCCGCTGGGCCACCTGGGCTTCCCGATACCGCAACTGCGGCACCTGCTGGGGAAGCGGCGTGCCTTGCTTGACCAACTGGGCGGCGCGCTGGGCAAGCTGGGCTTCCTGCTGGCGGAGATGCTCCGCACGCTGGTGCGCTTCGTGCTCGTGCAGCTGGAGGGCGGCTTCGCGTGCGTTGAAAGGTATTTCGGCCCAACGCGGCGTCGCGTCACGTTTGCTGGCGGCCGGTTCTCGGGTGGTCCACGAACGGACCCGCGGGGCTGCGATCGACAGCGGTGGCCCGGCCGCGGCGTTCGACCGATCCGAGGTCGAGCTGTTGAAGGAAGAGAACGCGAACCTCAAGCGGTCGCTGGCGCTGCTCAAGTCTGCCACGGCGCTGCTGGCGGCGGCGCTGGAACAGTCCTGATCCGGCACTACGCCGCGGATCGGTGACGCGGGCAGTGCCGGTGCCGGCCGCGAATTGCCGGGAGCCGCTCAACCCACCCCGTGGCTCTCTTACACTCTGGCCGTAATGTGTAAACGGGTCGGAACCGGCCCGGAGCCGACAGGAAGCGAGGTGGGCGGATGACACTGTCTGATCAGGCCGGTGCTGCGGAGGCCGACGCCGACGCCCAGGAGCTGGTGTCCTACGAAACCCTCGACGAGGGCTGCATCGCCCGGATCTGGCTCAACCGGCCCGACGCCCACAACGCGCAGAGCCGCGGCCTGCTGGTTCAGCTCGACGAGGCGTTTCTGCGTGCCGAGGCCGACGACACCGTGCGCGTGGTGATCCTGGCGGCCCGCGGGAAGAACTTCTCCGCGGGGCACGACCTGGGTTCGGAGCTGGCGATCGCCGAGCGCGGCCAGCTTCCCAGCTTCCGCATCAACGGCGGTACCCGCGACCCGATCGCGGAGAAGCTCTACCTGCAGGAGTGGCACTACTTCTTCCAGAACACCTGCCGCTGGCGGGATTTGCGCAAAATCACCATCGCCCAGGTGCAGGGTAATGCGATCTCCGCAGGCCTGATGCTGATCTGGGCATGCGATCTGATCGTGGCCGCCGACAACGCCAAGTTCAGCGATGTGGTCGCGGTGCGCCTGGGCATGCCGGGCGTCGAATATTACGCGCACCCTTGGGAATTCGGTCCTCGCAAAGCCAAAGAGCTGCTGCTGACCGGCGATTCGCTCGACGCAGACGAGGCCTACCGGCTCGGCATGGTTTCCAAAGTCTTCCCCGCCGACGAACTGGCCGAGAAGACATTGGAATTCGCTCGGCGCATCGCCGAGCGCCCGACGATGGCGGCCCTGCTCGTCAAGGACTCGGTCAACGCCGCTTCCGACGCAATGGGTTTCACCGAGGCGCTGCGGCACGCGTTCCACATCCACGAGTTGGGGCATGCGCACTGGGCGGCCCACAACGAGAACCGGTATCCGGTCGGCCTGCCGCCCGACGTCGAGGACTGGCGCAACGCCAAGCCGACGAAGCTGGCGCGCCGCGATACACCCTAGCGGTCCGAGGGCGGACCGCTGGTGCGCGCACCCACGCTCGCATGGTTCGATAGCTAGAACCTGCTTCAGTTTCGGCGTGAGGGGCTTTGCGTGCAGCTTTCTTTCGAGGACCGGACCTATCTCGTCACCGGTGGTGGCAGCGGAATCGGCAAGGGGGTGGCCGCCGGGCTGGTCGCCGCCGGGGCCGCCGTGATGATCGTCGGACGCAACGCCGACCGGCTCGCGGCCGCGGTGAAGGAAGTCGAGGCGCTCGACGCGGACGGCGCGATCCGTTACGAGCCCACCGACATCACCAACGAGGAGGAGGCCGCGCGCGCGGTGGAGGCCGCGACGGCGTGGCGGGGCCGGCTGCACGGCGTCGTGCATTGCGCGGGCGGGTCGGAGACCATCGGCCCGATCACCCAGGTCGACTCGGAGGCGTGGCGCCGCACGGTCGACCTCAACGTCAACGGCACCATGTACGTGCTCAAGCATGCCGCCCGCGAACTGGTGCGCGGTGGCGGCGGTTCGTTCGTCGGGATCTCCTCGATCGCGGCCAGCAACACCCACCGCTGGTTCGGCGCCTACGGGGTGACCAAGTCGGCCGTGGACCACATGATGATGCTGGCCGCCGACGAGCTGGGCCCGTCCTGGGTGCGGGTCAACAGCATCCGCCCGGGCCTGATCCGCACCGATCTGGTGGCGCCGATCACCGGGTCGCCTGAGCTGAGCGAGGACTACCGGATCTGCACGCCGCTGCCCCGTCCTGGGGAGACCGAAGACGTCGCCAACCTGGCGATGTTCCTGCTGAGCGACGCCGCGAGCTGGATCACCGGCCAGTGCATCAACGTCGACGGTGGCCACATGCTGCGCCGCGGCCCGGACTTCTCGGCGATGCTGGAACCCGCGTTCGGCGCCGACGGGCTACGCGGGGTGGTCTGACCCCGTCCCGGCGTCCCGGTCGGCGAGCGTCGCCAGCGCCGACCAGTCCAGCTCGCCGCCACCGGTCGCCACCAGGGTGAGCAACCGGTCGCGCAGCAGGCTGGCCACCGGCAGCGGCACCTGCAGCTGCTCCGCGGCGGCCAGCACGAGCCGGATGTCCTTGAGGCCGAGGCGCGCGGCGAACCCCGCGGGCTCGAATTCCCGGCGCGCGATGAGCCCGCCATAGGTCTGATACGCCGGTGCGGAGAACAGCGTCGAGGTGAGGATGTCGACGTACTGCGACCTGTCGACGCCGGCTTTGGCGACCAGCGCCACGGCCTCGCCGACGCTCTCGATGACCGAGGCGATCAGGAAGTTGCCGCTCAGCTTCACCAGATTGGCGGTGTGGGGCTGCTCGGACACCACGAACGTCCGCCGGCCGATCGCCTCGAACAACGGCAGCATCGGCTCGAGGACCCGCCGGGCGCCGGCCGCGACCACGAAAAGCGTTGCGGCTGCGGCCGCCTCGGGCCGGCCGAACACCGGTGCGGCAACATAGTCCTGATCCGCCGCGGTGTGGGCCGCCGCCAGGCGCTCCGAGAGGGCGACGCTGATCGTGCTCGACGACACGTGCGTGGCCCCCGGCCGCAGCGAAGCCACCAGGCCGCCCGCGCCCAGCGTCACGTCCTCGACGGCCGGGTCGTCGGCCAGCATGGTGAACACGACGTCGGCGTCGGCGGCCTCGGCGACGGAGCCCGCCGCGTTCGCGCCGTGCCCGACCAGGGCCTCGGCCTTGCCCGGCGAGCGGTTGTAGACGGTGACGCGGTGGCCCGCCCGCAGCAGGTTCGCGGCCATGCCGCGGCCCATGTTGCCCAGGCCGATGAATCCGATTTCCATGCATCTACCTTGCCTCGTCCCGGCCCTGCGATGATGGGCACGCCTACGGACGAGACAACGGGAGCGGCAGATGAAGCGACTCGAGGGCAAACGCATCCTGGTGACGGGAGCGGGGTCGGGGATCGGCCAGGCAACCGCGCTGCGGCTGCTGGACGAGGGTGCCGCGGTGGTGGCCGCCGACATCGCCGCCGACGGCCTGGACGCTACGCGGGCCCGGGCGGCCCAGGACGGCACCGCCGAGCGGTTCGTGCCGTGCGAGATGGACGTCGCCGACGAGGGCTCGGTGACCGCCGGCGTGCGCGGGGCCGTGGATGCGCTGGGTGGCCTCGATTCGCTCGTCAACGCCGCCGGCATGCTGCGCGCCGCGCACACCCACGACACCACCCTGGAGTTGTGGAACAAGATCGTCGGTGTCAACCTGACCGGCACTTTCCTGGTGGTCCGCGAGGCGCTGCCGGCGCTGCTGGCCAACCCGCGCAGCGCGATCGTGAACTTCAGCTCCACCTCGGCGGCGTTCGCCCACCCGTACATGGCGGCCTACGCGGCCAGCAAGGGCGGGATTCAGGCCTTCACGCACTCGCTGGCGCTGGAATACGCGCGCAAGGGCCTGCGCGCGGTGTGCGTGGCGCCGGGCAGCATCAAATCGGGGATCACCGATGCCACCGGCGGGTACATCCCGCAGGACGCCGACTGGTCGCTGTTCTCCAGGCTGATGCCGATCCTGCCCACCACGGTGGAGTCCAGCGGTACGGGCATGGCCGATCCCGCGGTTGTCGCCGGGGTCATCGCCATGCTGGTTTCCGAGGACGGGGCGTTCATCACGGGCACCGAGATCCGGATCGACGGCGGCACCCACGCCTGAGCGAAGCCGCGCTCAGTTGACGCAGGGCACCCCGCCGCCGTCGATGGGCTTGCCGGGATCGGGCGAGGGGTAGGTGCTGGTGCTCCAGTATCCGTACGAACTGGCCTTGCCGGACGTCGTCGTGGTCGTGCTGTCGTCGGTGGTTTCGTCCTGGGCCGGCAGCGAGAAATTGGTGTCCAGGGTCACGCGGATGTGTCCGGGCTTGAGGTAGGGATCGGGGTTCTTCGGCGCGTCCAGGCCGAGCAGGGTGGCCACGTTGCGCGCATCGGTCTGCGCGCCGACACCGTAGTCGAGCGTCGTGGTGGTCGGCTCGCCGGACTCGCGGTCGCGGACCTGGCCCGCGGTGTAGCCCTGCTTCTTCAGTGCGTGGGAGACCTCTGTGGCCAGGCCGCTGATGCTGCCCGAGTTGATCACGTCGACGACGGTGTCGGGGCTGGGTTTGGCTGTGGTCGTGGTGGTCGGGGTCGTCGGCGGGGCGACGCCGATCGCACGGGCCACCTCGGCCTTGATCGCCGCCGGATCGACGATGTTGACGTCCAGGCCGTCGATGTTGTCGTAGCGCACCACGGGCAGGGTCCGGAATTCGACGTTACCGCCGGCCAGCTCTCCCAGACGTTGGATCAGCTCCTCGTTCCAGCCGGCCGACAGGACGACGTCTTTGCGCGCCACCGCCATCAGGCTCTTGAGCTTGTCCAGGTTGGTGAAGGTGCCCGACTCCTGCAGTTCGTGCATGACCGACGACAGGAACGCCTGCTGGCGGTGGGTGCGATCCAGGTCACCGTTTTCCAGGCCGTGACGTTGCCTGACGAACGCCAGCGCCTGGGCGGCGTCCAGTGTCTGGGGCCCGGCGGGGAAGTCGGCACCGGAATACGAGTCGTAGACCGCGTGCTTGAGGCACACCTGGACACCGCCCAGCGCCTTCGTCAAGTCGTAGAAGCCGGCCAGGTTGACCTCGGCGAAATAGTCGATGGGAACACCGGTCAGGTTTCGCACGGCGCGCAAGGTCGCCGCCCGGCCCGCTTCCCGACCCTTGGTCTCGAGTTCCTTCTGGCTGCTCACGCCCTGGTTGGCCAGCTTCTGCGCGACGTATTGCTTGGTCAGCCCGTACGCCTCTTTGATCTTGATGTGGTTGTAGCCGGGAACCCCGTTGAACCGCACCCAGTCGTCGCGGGGGATCGAGAAGGCGACGACTTTGTGGTCGGCGCCGACGTGCACCAGTATCAGCGTGTTGGTGTTGTAGCCGCCGTCGTCGGAATCACCCGCGTGCAGATGCTTCAGGATCGACCAGGGCAGGTCGTTGCCGTCCTGGTCTTTGCGCGAGTCCAGCCCGATGAGCAGGATGTTCATGCTGTCGCCGCTGGAATGCGGATCTTCCGGGCTGAGCGCCTGTGAAACGGTGATGCCGCCCAGCGCGCCGTGGGCGACGTAGTATCCCGCGCCGGTCAGCGTCACCGCGGCCACCGAGACCAGGGTCATCAAGCCACGCGTCAGCGCCTTGCGCAGCGCTGACGGCTGTTTGACCGCCCGGTGACGGTGGTGAGCGCCCGAGCGCGCCATCAGCGACCCCGAACCGTGGCCGGGGCACCGCCCGGCACCGCGTCGGCGATTTGCGGTGAGGTCACTTCTGGCACGGCTCCCAGTATGCGGTAGCTTGCTGCGAAGCCCCAAAGCAGAACGTCGCGACGGTACGGGGCTTCCCCTGGCGGATCGGCGGCCTTCGCAACCGCCGCAACTACGCTACCAGCAGGTTTCGCCGCGCACATCTCCGGAAAGTCTCACGGCGGCCACGCTATCCACGAGATCGGCGCCTGTCCGTTACCGGGCCGAGACACCGGGTCCGGCGCTGCCGGCGGCCCCGACCCGATGGGCCGTAACACGCCGGCAGGTCAGCAGTGCGGGTACTCGATGTGCCAGTGGCCGTTCACCCAGTCGGCGCGAAACTGCCCGCCCAGGCGCGGATCGGCGTCGGTGACCTTACCCGAACCCCCGACGTTCGGCTGGAAGCCCGGCGGGTCCCAGGCGACGGACTGCGGATTGGGCGACGCGTCCGGCTTGCACCCCTTCTCGTTGTCGACGTAGCCGTTCATGATCTGCCGCTCGGCGGTGCCTTGGTCCCCGCCGTCCGGGGCCGGGCCCAGCGGACACGGGGCGGTTGTGCCGCAGGCACTTTGGCGCACATCGGCCAGCGCGACGGGTGCGGGTGCGGCAAAGCCCAGCAGCGCAGCCACGCCCAGAGCCGGGCCGGCGGCGATGCGCACGCCTCGGGCGAGGTGGTGTCCCATGTGGTGCATGTTCCCTCCAGGAGCTCGAACATCGCGCGTGAACTGCGTTCGGGCGCAGCGAAACTGGAATCTCCGTGTAGCGGCGCCCGGCGGTGTGACCCCATGGTAATGGTGCGGCCCGCTGGGCGCATCCAGCATCCCGCTCACAAAGGATGCGACACTGGAGTGCGCAAACCGCACCGGCGATTCGACGCTACGCCGCAACCGGCCGGGCTGGATATGGAGGTAGCTGGGATGACCGGCGCCGCATCGCGTTACGACGTCATCGTGATCGGTCTGGGGGCATGGGCAGCGCCGCCGCCTGCCATCTCGCCGCCCGCGGGCGCCGCGTGCTCGGCCTGGAGCGCCACCAGCGCGCCCATGGCCGGGGCTCGAGCCACGGCGGGTCGTGGATCATCCGTCAGGCCTATTTCGAGGATCCCGGCTACGTGCCGCTGTTGCTACGTGCTTATGTCCATCGGCCAATCCATCACGGCAGCAGGGTTTCTGGGTACCGTCGCCGGCCTGGCCGTCGATCACCGCATCTCCGCCGCCGTCGATGCGTTCGCGGTCCTCTACGGGGTCCCGGTGTGGGGATTCGCGGTGTTGTGGATCGCGCTGGCCGCCGCGCTGACGGTGCGCCCGCTGCGGCACGGCATGCCGTTCGCCCTGACGTGGTGGAGCCTGGCCTTCCCGGTCGGAACCTTCGTCAACGGGCACGTCCCAGCTCGCCGCGCACACGCATCTGCCCGTCTTCACGGTCGCCGCGGCTATCGCCTATGCCGGCCTGCTCTTCACCTGGGCGGCAATCTGTGGCAGGCGCCGCAGAGCGCTGCGCCGGTCCGGGCGGGCAAGCAACAGGTGACTTAAGGCCATATCCGGTGCTGCCCGGACCGGCTAAAGTGCGGCGTGCACCAACAGCTTCGAGGACGGCGGTGACAGGCGATGACCAGCGCAACCCACCACACCCACGCCGGACACCAGCACGTGCACGGCGAGGGGTGCGGCCACGTCGCGATCCCGCACGGGGATCACGTCGACTACGTCCACGAGGGTCACCTCCACCGGCACCACGGGGACCACTACGACGAGTGTGAGGTGTCCGGCCACATCGTGCACGAACATCACGACCACGTCCACGGTGACGGGTGTGGCCACGTCGCGGTGCCCCACGGCGACCACGTCGACTACGTGCACGACGGTTGCCGGCACGCGGCGCACGGCGGGCACTACGACGAGCACTGACGCCGCTACGGCACCGGGCGGGTGGTCAGCGGGCCCTGGGTGGCGTTGCGGTCGACCGCGGCCAGGAACGAACGCGCGCCCAGGACCGGGCTCGCCGTCCCGTTGTTCCGGCGCCGGAAGTGGTTTGAGGACCGGGGACCGGCGGGTAGGCGGCGTCATCACGCCCAGCGTCACATAGGCCTCACAGGCCACCCTGGATTCGGGGTCGTGCGTCAAGCAGGCGTCCAATACCGCATCGGAGACTTGGTCGCAGAACTTGTCGGGATGCCCCTCGGTGACGACTCCGACGTGAAGAGCATGTTCGGCGGATGCATTCGCGTGGGTGGCATGGGTGGCTGCTCCGACTCGGAATCGTGACTGCGAATTAGTATCTCCTGATGGCCGCTGATCGGACCGGAGCTGTGCGGGCGCCAGAACCGTTCACGACGCGCGCGCCGGGCGGTGTGTGCATCGCCTGCGACCGGCTGGGGGATCCGGCGGCGCGCGCCGTGGTGTTCTTGCACGGCGGCGGACAGACCCGCCGATCGTGGGGCAAGGCGGCCGCCGCCGTCGCCGAACGCGGCTGGCAGGCCGTCACGGTCGACCTGCGCGGCCATGGGGAGTCCGACTGGTCCGGCGAGGGCGACTATCGCGTCATCAGCTTCGCCCGCGACGTGCGGGAAGTGCTGCGGGAATTGCCCCCGAAACCGGTGCTGGTGGGGGCCTCCCTTGGCGGGTTCACCTCGATGCTGCTGGCGGGAGAGCTCGCGCCGGGCATCGCCAGCGCGGTCGTGCTCGTCGACATCGTGCCGAACATGGAGCAGTCCGGGGCCAATCGGATCCATGCCTTCATGTCCGACCGGATGGAATCGGGATTCGGCTCCCTGGAAGAGGTCGCCGACGCGATCGCCGAGTACAACCCACACCGGCCCAGACCCACCGATCTGCAAGGGCTGACCACCAACCTGCGTCGCCGCGGTGACCGCTGGTACTGGCACTGGGATCCCCAGTTCATCAACGGCATCGCCGCATTGCCCCCGTTCGAGGTCACCGAGGTCGACCGCATGCACGCGGCCGTTGACACGATCCTGGCAGGCGGCGTGCCGATGCTTCTGGTCCGCGGCCAGGTGAGCGACCTCGTCAGCCAGGAGCGGGCCGACGAATTCCTCGCGCGATTCCCGCAGGTCGAGTTCGCCGACGTGCGCGGTGCGGGGCACATGGTTGCCGGGGATCGCAACGACGTCTTCGCCGGGGCGGTGTTGGATTTCCTCGGCCGCCACGTCGGCGGCGGTGGTGTCCAAAGACCCTAGGGCCTCTGCGGCGGGCGTCTTACCGTGGCTCCAGGCTCTCGACTCAAGGAGCGGCAGATGGTCCTTGACCGGGTGCGCGTGTTCAACAAACACGTGCTGAACCCGGTGATGAAGCTGGTCGCCGGCCAGAAGTATTGGTATGCAGGGGTAATCGAACACACGGGGCGCCGCTCGGGGAAGACGTACAGTACGCCGGTGGTGGTGGAGCGGGTCGGCGACGGCTTCATCATTCCGCTGCCGTACGGCACGAAAGTGGACTGGCTGCGCAACGTGCTGGCTGCCGGGCGGGCCACCGTGCGGGTCCACGGCGAAACATCCGGCGCCGTCGGGCCGGAGATCATCGACGCCGCGACGGCAGCCGGGCAGCTGTCGCCACGGCGACGACGCGAGTTCGCCCGCTTCGGGATCAAGAACTTTCTCAAGCTCGAGCGCGAACCCGTCGCGGCGCCCCGGGCGTGAACGCTTGGGGCCCGGCTGGCCGTGCCGTGCTGTCATTGGAAACGGCTGGGCCCCAGGGCATCAATTCGCGCCCCCGGGTGCGCGGTAGCGCAGAGCGCAGCCGCGGGCGCCTGTCGTTTCGCAGCCACTGGTACGGGGTATCCGCGGGAGCGGTCAGGACACCCGTGACCGGGCGGCGGGGCAGCGACACGAAGGAGAGCGGTAGTGAAGCGTGGGATCGCGATCGGGGTAACCGGAGTGGTCATGGTGGTCGCGGCCTGCACCGGCTGCTCGAGCAACAAGTCCACCAGTGGCGCGTCGAGCCCGGCGGCGGCGCCGGGCACCCAGGTCGTCGTCGGCGGTCAGAAGCAGAACGTCAGCGGACAGGTCTCGTGCACCCCGTCGGGCGCCAACGTCAACATCGGCATCGGCGACGCCTCCGACGGGGTTGGCGCGGTGGTCAGCAACGGCAATCCGCCGATCGTCCACTCGGTCGGCCTGGGCAGCGTCAACGGCGTCACGCTCGGCTTCTCCGATGCCGCGCCGAACCAGGCGGGCAACGCGGGGGCCGCCGTCAACGGCAAGTCGTACGCCATCAAGGGTACTGCCACGGGCGTCGACATGAGCAACCCACAGCACCCGAAGCCGGTGACCAAGCCGTTCGAGATGGACGTGTCCTGCCCGTAGCGCAGGCCACCAGCACGGTCGGGGCCCAAGCCCCAGAGGGGACGCAGGTATGTCTATGAAGCGTGTGGCCGGCGCGGCGGCGGTCGCGACGGGCGTCGGCATCTCGGCAATATCGCTGGCCTCTGGGCTCGCCCAGGCCGCGCCGCAGGACCCGCCCCCACCGCCGTGCCCGAACTGCCAGGGGGGCGGTCGTCCGGGCGGCCAGGGGCCGGGCGCCGGGGCGCCGGCTCCGCAGAACCCGCCACCGGGCGGGCCGCCGGGTGTGCAGGCTCCGGGTGGGCCGCCCGGTCAGCAGGCTCCGCCTCCGCCCCCGCCGGGTGTGCAGGCTCCGGGTGGGCCGCCCGGTCAGCAGGCTCCGCCTCCGCCCCCGCCAGGTGTGCAGGCTCCGGGTGGGCCGCCCGGTCAGCAGCCGCCGCCGGGAGGCTGGCAGCCCGCTCCGGCCCTCCAAGCGCCGAGCACCCAGCCTCCCCATCCGGCTTACCGTCCGCGCGGCGCCTACGTCCGGCCGAACGAGCAAGTGGGCGGGCCCAGGGATGCGCCCCAGGGTTTCAGCGTGCCGGATCACGGGGCGCCGCCACCGCCACCGCCGCGAGGGTATGGCTGGAACGACGGACCGGCTCCCGGCCACCCGCCACCCAACTGGGGCGGCCCCCCGCCTCCGGGTGGATGGAACGGTCCGCCGCCGCCGGGCGGTTGGAACCGTCCGTGGAGCGGGCCGCCGCGCGACGTGGCCGCCGCCCGCAGTGACTTCGGGCCCTTCGCCTACAACACCTTCACCGTCACTCCCGTCTTCAACTCCCAGTTCGGGGGCTGGGGCTACTGGTTCTTCGGCGACTGGATCCCGCTCTACTGACGCCGCGGGGAGCGGCGAAAGTTACTTGCTTGCAACGCTTTCCAAGTCGCGGTTCGATGAGGGGCCAGCGCGCGGGGCGGGGCCCGGCCGTCCCCAGGTGACGAAAAGATAACGATTCCCCCGACATAGCGTCGCGATCCGGCACGCACGGCCGAACACGGCGCCTAATGACTCTATGGTGCCCATCGTGCGCCGCCGAGAGGTCCTGAAGTTGCCGCTGTTGCTGGCCGCAGGGACGGCGGTGATCCGGGTGCCCCGCGCGTCGGCGGACGCTGGCCGATGGTCACCGGACCGGGCCAACCGGTGGTATCAGGCGCAGGGCTGGCTCGTCGGGGCGAACTTCATTCCGTCGAATGCCATCAACCAATTGGAGATGTTCCAACCGGGCAGCTATGACCCGCGGCGCATCGACACCGAGCTGGGCTGGGCGCGCTCGGCCGGGTTCAACACGGTGCGGGTCTTCCTGCACGACCAGCTCTGGGCGGCCGACGCCCGCGGATTTCAGGGCCGGCTGGCGCAATTCGTCGCCATCGCCGCGCGCCACAACATCAAACCCCTGTTCGTGTTGTTCGACTCCTGCTGGGACCCGCACCCCAGACTGGGCCGGCAGCGCGCGCCCCGGCCCGGGATCCACAACTCCGGGTGGGTGCAGAGCCCGGGCGCCGAACGGCTCGATGACCGTCGCTACACGCGGGTGTTGTACGACTACGTCACCGGTGTGCTGGGCCAGTTCCGCAACGACGATCGCGTCCTGGGCTGGGACCTGTGGAACGAGCCCGACAATCCCGCGCGCGTCTACCGCTCGGTCGAGCGGAAAGACAAACTCGAGCGTGTCGCCGAGCTGCTCCCGCAGGTGTTCGGGTGGGCACGCACGGTCGACCCCAGCCAGCCGTTGACGAGTGGGGTCTGGCAGGGGCAGTGGTCGGATCCCGGGCGCCGCAGCGCCATCGCCGGCATCCAGCTCGACAACTCCGACGTGATCACCTTCCACTCCTACGCCGAGCCGGCAACCTTTGAGAGCCGCATCGCCGAACTCGCCCCGCAGGGGCGACCGATCCTGTGCACCGAGTACATGGCCCGCACCCAGGGCAGCACCGTCCAGGGCATCCTGC
>NZ_JBYCLG010000048.1:0-1972 GCF_057473785.1 Mycobacterium sp. TH-M103 | reverse complement strand
AGTTCTCCGGCGCGATGTAGAAGGTGTCCTGCTCGCTGCGGGCGGGGTGGTCGGCCGGGAAGTTGAGGGCGTCGAAGTTGAACTGCTCGGTTTCGACTTCCGGGCCCTCCGCCACCTCCCAGCCCATGGCGACGAAGGTGTCGGCGATGTGCTCGGCCAGGATCGTGATCGGATGCCGGGCGCCGGGCGGCTGTCGCGTCGACGGCAGGGTGACGTCGATGGCCTCAGCGACCAATACGGCCGCGTCCCGCTCGGCCCGCAGCGCCGCCAGCCGGTCGTCGTAGCTGCGCTGGGCCTCGCCGCGCGCGGTGTTGACGCGCTTGCCGGCGTCGGCGCGCTCCTCCTTGGGCACGGCGGCCAGCGCCTGGCGGGCCAGCGCCAACGGCGAACGGTCACCGAGGTGTTCGGTCTTGACGCGGGCCAGCGCGTCGAGGTCGCCCGCGCCTGCGATGGCCTCCCGGGCGGCGGTGACCGCCTTGGCCAACGCTTCCGGCGACAGGTCGACGGGTTGCTCACCCACGCGGCGACACACTCCTTGCTCATGGCTGTCCGGTTGCCCGCATCGTCGCCGGGCGCGCCCCAATTATTCCGGCCCGCGCGCGGCACCGGCCGAGTGCCGATCATAGGCGATGGGGTCGGGGACCCTTGGAGTTGCGCGGCGCGCGGCCGGGGCGGGCAGGCTATCCGGACGCAACCGGCTGCGGGACGTCGGCTGCCGGAACCAGCACCGCCCTGCGCGCCGTGACCATCTGGTCGAGCTTGTAGGCCAGCACCGCACCCAGCACACCCAAGACCGGCGCCGCAGCCATCGTGGCCCAGTGGTGGGCCAGCAGCAGGAACCCGAAGCCCGTCGACGCGACCAGCATCATGCGGCGCAGCGGGGTCCAGTAGATCGGTTGGCGGAACCGGGAGGACACCAGCACACCGAGGATGACGGCGACGGTGTGGCCGGCATCGGTGAAGTCGCCACCGACGATCGCCGAGGCGATGCCCGCGGCCACCCACCAGCCGATCCACGCCATCCGCCAGCGCCGGGGAATCACCGCGGTCATCGCCCCGAGGACCGCGAGGGCACCGTAACTCATGCCGACGTCACTGGCCCGGGTGACCGACAACGGCAGCCAGCGCAGTTCGACGGCCGCGGCAAGCGCGGCGGCGACCAGCAGCGTCGCACCGATATGGCCCACCACGAACGCCACGACCAGCCGGATGGTGCGCAGGTGCAGTTCGGCCAGCACGAGCATGCACGTCAGGAAGGGCAGCCAGAAATACAGCGGACCCGCATCGACGACCAACGCGCTGCCGAGCAGGGTGCCCAGGTGCCCGTGGGCCAGATTGTGCAGGTTGGTGCTGGCGCGCTGAATGATGATGTCGCGCGCCTGGGGGCCCAGAACGATCAGCGCGGAACTGACGGTCAGCAGCACTCCCACGTAGCCGATGGTGAACCGGATCCGGCCGAGCCGGGACAAGATGCCGTAGATCATCGACACCTACTATGCCTGTGATTCGGCTTCGTCGCTGTCATCGGAGACTGCCAACTCCCTACTGGCCTTGAGGCGATAGATTGCCAAGTCTGCGGGCAGCCCGGCGGGCTGGGGCGCAAACATGGGTTTACGTGCTCGTTTTGCAAAGACGCCCAAGGCGTCCAGTTCGCTCTGCGGTATCACGTCCAACGTCGAACCGGACACCATGATTCCACCTTTGGTGGCCCGTTCCATAACTCGGGCCGCGATGTTGACGTCGACGCCGAGCCAGTCGGAGGCCATCCGGGTCGGGCGTCCGGTGTGAATACCCACCCGCATCCGCGGAGTGTGGCCGGCCACCTCGACCGATCGCAGGGCCTTTTCGGCGGCCAGCGCGGCCCGCACGGCGACGGTCGGGTCGCCGAACACCGCCATCAGCCCGTCGCCCAACCGTTTGACGATGTGCCCGCCGGCGTCCAACAGCGGCGGCTCGATGGCCTGCGCGACCT
>NZ_JBYCLG010000047.1:0-5839 GCF_057473785.1 Mycobacterium sp. TH-M103 | reverse complement strand
CACGTTCGTCATCGACACCGATCGCACGGTGCTCGACGTGATCGCCAGCGAGTTCAGCATGGACACCCACGCCGACAAGGCGCTGCAGACGCTGCGGGCGCGGGCGTAGTCCATTGGCGCGAGCAGACGCCGGGGAAGCTCACGGGATGACCGACAGGAACACGTAGGCGGCCAGCAGCACCAGGTGTACCTCGCCCTGCAGCCGGGTGGCCCGTCCGGGCACCACGGTGAGCACGCTGATCACCACGGTCAGCGCGAGCAGGACCAGCTGGGTGGCGCCCAGGCCCAGCAGCAGCGGCCCCTCGAACCAGATCGAGGCCAGCGCGATGGCCGGGATGGTGAGCCCGATGCTGGCCAGCGCCGAGCCGTAGGCCAGGTTCAGGCTGGTCTGGATGCGGCCCTGCCGCGCCGCCCGCGCCGCCGCGAGCGTCTCGGGGAGCAGCACCAGCGCGGCGATCACCACCCCGACGAACGACTGCGGGAAACCGGCCGCCGATACCAGGCGTTCGATCGTCGGCGACTCCCCCTCGGCCAGCCCCACCACCGCGACCAGCGCCACCAGCAACAACCCCAGGCTGCGCAGCGCGGCGGCGGTGCTCGGCGGCTCGGCGTGGCTCCCGTCCTCGAAGAAGCTCTTCTGGCCCTTCTGCGTGACCGGCAGGAAGAAGTCCCGGTGCCGCACGTTCTGCGTGAAGACGAACAGCAGGTAGAGCCCCAGCGAGGCGACCGCGGCGAACGCCAGCTGGCCGGGCGAGAACTCCTGTCCGCCTTGGGTCGTGGTGAACGAGGGCAGCGCCAGGCTCAGCGTGGCCAGCGTGGTGAGCGTGGCCAGCGCCGCGCCGCTGCCCTCGGCGTGGAACAGGGTCACGCCGTAGCGGTGCGAACCGAGCAACAGCGACAGGCCCGCGATCCCGTTGGTGGTGATCATCAGCGCGGCGAACACGGTGTCGCGGGCCAGCGTCGAGGTCTCGTGCCCGCCGGAGGCCATGAGCGTGACGATCAGCGCCAGCTCGATCGTCGTCACCGCCGTGGCCAGCACCAGCGACCCGAACGGCTCGCCGACCCGGTGCGCGACCACCTCCGCGTGGTTGACGGCAGCCAGCACGGCGCCGATCAGGAACACCGCCAGGAGCAGGGCCAGTGCCGGCCCGATGTCCTCGCCCCAACTCAGCGCGAGCGCGACGATGGCGAACAGGGGTACGGCCACCGTCCACGACACGCGTTTAGACATCGCCCGTCATTGTGATCGAAGTTGCCCGGGAATGCGCGCGATGTCGCCTACGCGGGCCGCAGGACCGCGACGAGGAAGTCGGAGTCGTCGCGGAAGGGCCGCAGATCCCAGGTGGACAGCAGCAGGTCGGGCGCCAGGCCGGCGGCCGCCGCGTCGTCGAGGAACTGACCGAACGCGTAGTCGCGCCCGGCGCCGAAGCCGATCACCGCGCGGCCGTCGCGGCCGAGGTGGGCACGCACCCGGCTCAGCACGCGGCCCCGCGTGGTGGGGGCAAGGAACGCCATGACGTTGCCGGCCAGGACGATGACGTCGAACGGCTCGGCGATACCGCGCGCGGGCAGGTCGAGTTCGGCGAGGTCGCCGACGAGATAGCGGGGTCCGGGATGATCCTGCTCGGCCGCCGCGATCAGCACCGGGTCCACGTCGACGCCGACGACGTGATGGCCGGCGGCGGCCAGGTACCCGCAGAGTCGCCCGGGCCCGCACCCGGCGTCCAGGACGCGGGCGCTGCGCGGCACCATCGCATCGACGAACCGGGCCTCGCCGGCCAGGTCCTCACCGGCGCGGGCCATGGAACGGAAACGCTCCACATACCAGTGCGAGTGCTCGGGGTTCGCCGCGACCTTCTGCATCCAGATGCTTTGCTCGCCCATGCGACCATTATCGGCCATTTATCGGCCATTGCCGCGGCACGAACCCGTGTGTGAATGCCCGTTGCCGCGCTCACCGCCTCAGTAGCATGCTCACATGCCGAACAGCGACGGCCTTGCCGAAGGGGACGTGTTCGCCGGGTACACCATCGTTCGGCGTCTGGGTGCCGGCGGGATGGGCCAGGTGTATCTGGCGCAGCACCCCCGATTGCCCCGCCGCGACGCCCTGAAGATCCTACCCGGCGACCTGACCGACAACCTCGAGTTCCGCCAGCGCTTCAACCGGGAGGCCGACCTGGCCGCCAGCCTCTACCACGAGCACATCGTCGGCATCCACGACCGCGGCGAATACGAAGGGCAGCTTTGGATCTCGATGGACTACGTCGAGGGCACCGACGCCGCCCAGCTGCTGCGCCGCGACTATCCGGCCGGGATGCCGAAAACCGATGTGGTGCAGATCATCTCGGCTGTCGCCGATGCGCTCGACTACGCCCACTCCCGCGGGTTGCTGCATCGCGACGTCAAGCCCGCCAATATCCTGCTGGGCACCGCCGGCCCGCGCCGGCGCATCCTGCTCGGCGATTTCGGCATCGCGCGCGAGCTCGGCGAGATCAGCGGGCTGACCGCCACGAACATGCTGGTGGGTACGACCGCCTACTGTGCGCCCGAGCAGCTGCGCGGCGCCGACGTCGACCCGCGTGCCGACCAGTACGCGCTCGGCTGCACCGCGTTCAACCTGCTCGCCGGGTCCGCGCCGTTCGCGCACTCCAACCCGGCGGTGGTGATCGGCCATCACCTGTCGACGCCGCCGCCCCGCCTCGGCGAACGGCGCCCGGCACTGGCCGAGCTCGACGCGGTCATCGCCAGGGCGATGGCCAAGAACCCCGACGAGCGCTTCGCCACCTGCGGGGAGTTCGCGACGGCACTGGCCGGCCAGCCGGCCACCGCTCCGGCCCCCTTAACAGGCCGCGCCGACGCCGTCGCCGCTCCGACGCCGGTGATCGCGCGCCCGCCGGAGCCCACGCCGAAAACCCGCGGTGGCCGCCCCGGCGCGGTCACCGTGGTCGCGGCGGTGGTCGCCGTCGCGCTGGTCGGGGTGGCCGTGGTCGTCGGCATCAACCTGCTGGGCGGCAAGTCCCGCCCGCCGGCGGCCGGCACGCCCTCGCCGTCGGCGGCGGCGCCGGGCGGCGCGGTCGCGGCACCCCCGCCGGCGCCGGTCCCGTCGGCCGCGCCGACGATCACGCTCTCCACCCAGATCACCGACCAGTCCGGCGTGCTGGGGCCCGTCGAGCGCGCCGCGGTCGACCGGGCGCTGACCAGGCTCTACAACGGCCGCGGCACCCGGCTGTGGGTGGTGTACGTCAAGGACTTCGGCGGCCTGCGCTCGTTTCGGTGGGCCGAGAACGCCGTGCGCGCCAACGGGTTGGGCGACAGCGACGCCCTGCTGGCCATCGCCACCGACGAGCCGTCCTATTCGTTCCGGGTGCCCGGTGCGCTGGCCAACGGAACGGCCATCGACGTCGAGAAGATCCGCCGCGACCGCATCGGGCCGGCGGTCTACCACCGCGAGTGGGCCCGCGCCGCGATCGCCGCGGCCAACGGGCTCGAGGGAGTGCCGGGTTAACCCTTCGGCCCCAGCAGCAGGTCGGCGTCGAAACAACTGTGGTCGCCGGTGTGGCAGGCGCCGCCCACCTGGTCGACCGTCAGCAGCACGGCGTCACCGTCGCAGTCCAGCCGCACCGCATGCACGTGCTGCGTGTGGCCCGAAGTCGCGCCCTTGACCCACTGCTGGGCGCGGGAGCGCGAATAGTAGGTCGCCTCACGGGTTTCCAGGGTGCGCGCCAGCGCCGCGTCGTCCATCCAGGCGACCATCAGCACGTCGCCGCTGCCCCGCTCCTGCACGACGGCGGTGAACAGACCCTCGGCGTTGCGTTTCAGGCGTGCGGCGATGTCCGGGTCCAGCGTCATCGCACGACCACCCCCGCTGCGGCCATGGCCGCCTTGACCTGCCCGATCGTGAGTTCACGGAAATGAAAGACGCTGGCCGCCAACACCGCATCCGCGCCGGCCGCGACCGCGGGCGCGAAATGCTCGGCCGCGCCGGCACCGCCGCTGGCGATCACCGGGACCGTGACCGCCGAGCGCACCGCGCGCAGCATCGCTAGGTCGAACCCGGCCTTGGTGCCGTCGGCGTCCATCGAGTTCAGCAGGATCTCCCCCACGCCGAGGTCGGCCCCGCGCGACGCCCACTCGACGGCGTCGATGCCGGTGCCGCGGCGGCCCCCGTGGGTGGTGACCTCCCAGCCCGACGGGGTGGGCACCGACCCCGACGGCACCGTGCGCGCGTCGACGGACAACACAATGCACTGCGAGCCGAACTGCCTCGCCATCTCTTCGAGTAGGTCGGGCCGGGCGATCGCGGCGGTGTTGACCGAGACCTTGTCGGCCCCCGCACGCAGCAGGGTGTCGACGTCCTCCACCGTACGCACCCCGCCGCCGACGGTCAGCGGAATGAACACCTGCTCGGCGGTGCGGCGCACCACGTCGAGCATGGTCGCCCTGCCCGACGACGACGCGGTCACGTCCAGGAAGGTCAGCTCGTCGGCGCCTTCGGCGTCGTAGACGGCCGCCAGCTCCACCGGATCGCCGGCGTCGCGCAGGTTCTCGAAGTTGACCCCCTTGACGACCCGCCCGGCGTCGACGTCCAGGCAGGGGATGACCCGCACGGCAAGGCCACCGGCGGACGTTGACGGGCCCATCTCAGTAGTCCTCGGGTTCGCCGGTGGCGCGCAGGATCTCGAGAATCTCGCCGTGCACGCCGGGTGCCGCGGCCAGCACCGACCGCGCCGCGGGTGTCCACGCCTCACCGGCGAGGTTGGTGACGATGCCACCGGCGGCCCGCACCAGTGCAACGCCGGCGGCGTGGTCCCAGATGTGGTCCCCGAAACTTATCGCCCCGCCGAGGATCCCGTCGGCGACGTAGACGAGGTCGATGCCGGTGGATCCGTGCATGCGCAGCCGTGACGACACCCGGCTGAGGTTCTCCAGCACGGCCATCCGATACCGTCCGGGGAAACGCCCCCGCGCGTCGACGCTGAACGTACCGACCCCGACGAGGCTGTCGACCAGTTTCGTGTCGGCCAGCGACGGCTGCGGCACACCGTTTTTCAGCAACGGGCCCCCGGCAACGGCGGTATAGCGCTCGTCGACGAACGGCAGCCAGGTCAGGCCCGCCACCGGGTCCCCGTGGTGCAGTAGGGCCAGCAGGATCGCGGCCATCGGTGACCCGGCGGCGTAGTTGAAGGTGCCGTCGATCGGGTCCAGCACCCACACCCACGGCTCGTCGACGTCGGTGCCGCCGAACTCCTCGCCGTGCACGCCGATGCCGGTGGCCTCGACCAGAGCGTCGACCACCTGCCGCTCGATCGCCAGGTCGATCTCGGTGGCGAAGTCGTTGCCCTTCTTGGCAACCGCCGAATGGGCCCGGTGGCCGCCCAGGAACCGGGGCACGGCCGCGTCCAGGATCACCGACGCCTGGGCGACCAACGCGTTGACGTCCATCGCCGCCCTATCCCCGCACCGCGGCCAGCGCCCGCGGCAGGGTGAACCGCCCGGCGTAGAGGGCCTTGCCCACGATGGCGCCCTCGACGCCGTGGCCGACCAGGGTGGAGATCGCGCGCAGGTCGTCGAGGCTGGACACCCCGCCGGAGGCGATCACCGGAGCGTCGGTGCGCTCGGCGACGCGGGCCAGCAGGTCCAGGTTGGGTCCGCCCAGCGTGCCGTCCTTGGTGACATCGGTGACGACGTAGCGCGAACAGCCTTCGCCGTCGAGGCGTTCCAGCACCTCCCACAGGTCGCCGCCGTCGGTCTCCCAGCCGCGCCCGCGCAGCCGGTGCCGTCCGTCGTCGATCTGGACGTCCAGCCCGACGGCCACCCTGTCGCCGTGCTCGGCGATCGC
>NZ_JBYCLG010000046.1:0-8132 GCF_057473785.1 Mycobacterium sp. TH-M103 | reverse complement strand
TTGGGCACCGGCGTATCCCACAGGTAGCCGAACTGTTCGATGCCGGCGTTGTTGACCAGCAACCGCACCGCACCGATATCCCGGTACACCCGCTCAGCAAGGTCCCGCAGGGCGTCGGGGTCACGCACGTCGCAGACGACGTCGACCGCGGACCCGCCCGCCGCGCGCAGTTCGTCGGCCACCGAGGCGGCCGCCGCCCCGTCGATGTCCGCCAGCACCACGGTCATGCCCAGCCCGCCGGCGTGGCGCGCCAAACCGGCCCCCAGTCCGGAGCCCGCTCCGGTGATGACGGCGACCCCGCCGCCGAACGATTCCCGGGCGCTCACGAACCCGCTGCGCTGTCGGCAGCCAACTCCGACAGCAGCACCGAGTTGGTGGCGTCCAGGACGACGTCCATCTCGGTGAACTGAAGTCCGTCGGCGCCGCGCCGGACCCCGACGTCGACGACCCCGCTGGACACCGCGAACGGCACGAAGTTGGCGATCTGGTTGACGAAGATGTAGAACCGAGCCCGGGTCACGTCACCGTCGGTGCCGGTGCGGTGCACATTGGTGGCGTGGTGGCGCAGCGGATAAGGGCTCTGCGTGCGGTGCTCGGACAGCCACTCCATCACCGCGTCACGGCCGGTGAGCTCCGGTGACATCAACTCCTCGAAGGGGCTTGCGCCGGAATCGCTTCGGGTCAGATAGCGAACGTCATCGGCGTAACTGGCCGCCAGCACGTCGTAGTGGGCCTCGTCGTAGTGGTACCAGAAGCCGGCGATGAATTCCTGCAATTCGGGCAGCGTGATGTCGTTTGCCATGGGAGCAGTCAACTCCGCGGGCGGTCCCGACAACAGACCCGGTGCCCGGTCAGTGGAACGTGCCCGCGAGTCAGCCGGTGATCAGGCTCCACAGCCCGCCCGCGCTCGCGTGCATCGCACTGTCGGTGACCTGCCGGTCCCAGTACCCAACCGAACCGAATTCCGAACGCCAGGCGAGCGCGGCCCGGGTGAATTCGTGCAGCCGGTGCTCGCGGGTGGTGCCCATGGCTCCGTGCACCTGGTGTGCGTTGCGCACCGCCACCGAGGTCGCGTGGCCGGCACACGAACGTGCTACGGCGACAAAGAAGCCGAGATTCGGTCCCGACCATTGACTGGCCATCCCGGCACTCAGCGCCGCTTCCGTGGTGGCCCGAGCGAGCGCCGCCTCGGTCGCGATGTCGGACACCAGGTTTCCCACGGCCTGGAATTTCGCCAGCGGGCGGCCGAACTGGACTCGTGAGGTCGCATGCTCGACGCACAGCTGCAGAATCCGGTCCAGCGCGGCGCACACCTGGATCGCGCGCACCAGCCCCGACTTCAGCCCGAGCTGGGTGATGAGGGCCGGGCCCGCCGGGGTCCCTTCCAGAGCCGCCAGATCGGCGGCCACGGTGTCTCGCGGTTCGCCGATCAGGTTGACGCCCGCGGTGATGGTGAGTGTCGCGCGCGCGACGTCGGCGACGCGGTACTGCCCGTCGGCGCGCCACACGAGCACCACCCGGTCGGCCGAAGCGGCCCACGGCACCTGCGCCGCGGATCCCTGTGTGTCGAGCACGCAGACGGTCCGGACCGCGTCATCTACGGGCACTCCCACCGCATCCAGTAGCCAGCATGCCAGTAAATCGTGTTCCGCCAACGGGATTCGGACTCCGTGCCGGACGGCGGCGGCCAGGAGCTCGGCCGCTTCGGCCCAGCCGGCCCCGCTGCCGCCGTGCTGCTCGTCGCCAGTCAGCCGCACCAGGCCGAGTTCGTCGAGATGCCGCCACAGGTCCGGATCCCGCTGGACGGTCGTGGTGGGCGGACACTTTTCGCGGTGTCCGGCGAACACCGCATCCATCATCTCGATGAGTGCGGCGTCGGCGCCAGGCCCGGCGGTCATCGCATGCCCAAGCCGCGCGCGACCACGCCACGCAGCACCTCGTTGGTGCCGCCGCGCAGTGTGAACCCGGGCCGCTGGTCGACGGCCGCACGTACCAGGCCGGCGAACACCGAATCGGGGGAGTCAAGTAGGTCGGCGAATTCCGCGATGTCGCCCTCGGTGGTGGTGCCCAGTACCTTGACGACGGCGGCGGGAAGGTCCGCGGGCTCGTGCCGTTCCAGCGCGCCGGCCACCGCGGTGGACATCTGATGCAGGCCGGCGATGCGCGCCACCAGCCGCCCCAGGTCGGGATCGCGGGGGATGGCGTTGGCCGCCATGCGATCCGCGCAGGCCGCCAACAGCACGAAGGTGGACAGGAACCGCTCGGGTCCGCTGCGCTCGAAGGCGAGCTCGGAGGTCACCTGCTGCCAGCCGTCGCCGATCTCGCCGAAGACCATCTCGTCGGGGACGAACGCAGAATCCAGGATCACCTCGTTGAAGTGGTGGGCGCCGTTCATCGACACGATCGGCCGGATCTCGACGCCGGCGCCGCGCAGGTCGACGATGAATTGGCTGAGCCCGGCGTGACGGTGCGCCGGATCCACCGGCGCGGTGCGCGCCAGGACGATGAAGGCGTGGGCACGGTGGGCCCCCGACGTCCAGACTTTGGTGCCGCTCAACGACCAGCCACCCTCGACGCGGGTGGCGCGGGTGCGCACACTGGCCAAATCCGAGCCCGAGTCCGGTTCGCTCATGCCGATGGCGAAAAAGCACTCGCCACGCACGATGCGCGGCAGGAACTCCGACTTCTGCTGTTCGGTGCCGTATTTGAGCAGCGACGGCACGATCTGGCGGTCGGCGATCCAGTGCGCCGCCACGGGCGCGCCGGCGGCCAGCAGTTCCTCGGTGACCACGAACCGCTCCAGGAAGGACCGCCCGTGCCCGCCGTAGTCGACCGGCACCGTCATGCCCAGCCACCCGCGTGCGGCCAGCGCGGCGGTGAAGTCCTCGTCCCATCCGGTCAGCCAGGCGTCGACGGACGGGGTGAACGCCCCGGCGGCCAGCTGGTCGGCGAGGAAGTCGCGCACCTCGGTACGCAGGCCCTCGGTCGTCGCGGGGTCGACGCGGGCGGGCGGCACCAGCCGGGGGAGCGTCATCAGCGCGTTCTCCACTTGGCGATGCGCTGCTCGTGCTCGCGGTCGTGGTGGGCCAGCGGCTGCATGGCCGCGGCCATCCCCAGCGTCGACTCCAGGGTTCCGGTGCGCGACTCCTGCAGCAACCGCTTGGCCATCCGCAACGCGTGCGGCGGGTTCTGGGCGATGCGCTCGGCGAGCGCCCGCGCCTGGGGGAGCAGGTCGTCGTGGGCCACCACGCGGCTGATCATGCCCCAATCGAGTGCGGTCGCCGCATCCACGCGGTCGCCGGTGAACGTCATCTCGGCGGCGCGCTCGTAGCCGATCGCCCGCTGCAGAAACCAGGTGCCGCCGTCCCCCGGGATCAGGCCGAGTTGCACGAAGCTCTCTGCGAACGACGCCCGTTCGGAGGCGATGCGGATGTCGCACATCATCGCCAGATCGCAGCCTGCGCCGACGGCGGCCCCGTTGATCGCACCGATCAACGGCACCTCGAGACGTCCCAACGCCCTCGGGATGCGCTGGACTCCGTCGATGTAGGCGCGCCGCTGGTCGATCGCGTCGAGACCGAACATTCCGGCGCGGTCGGCCATTTCCTTGACATTGCCTCCGGCGGAAAAGATTTTGCCGTCCCCGGTCAGGATGACGGCGCGAACGGTGGTGTCGGCGTTCGCCGCATCGACGGCCGCCTCGAGCGCGGCGATGAAGTCGTTGCCGGTGATCGCGTTGCCCACCGCGGGCATGCTGATCGTCCACAGCTGCGTCGGCCCGTCGGCGGCGATGTGCAGAGGCGCGCTCATGCGGGCAACTGTAGTGACTTGGTCTGCAGGTACTCCTCGAACCCCGCGCGGCCGAGCTCACGGCCGATGCCCGATTTCTTGTAGCCGCCGAAGGGGGCGATCGGGTTGTAGTTGCCGCCGTTGATGTCGAGTTGGCCGGTCTGCACGCCGCGAGCGAACGCGATCGCGCGGTCGATGTCGCCCGCCCATACCGCGCCGGACAGGCCGTAGGGGGTGCAGTTGGCGATGCGCAGCGCGTCGGCGTCGTCGTCGAAGGGGATGACCGCGAGCACCGGCCCGAAGACCTCTTCCTGACCCAGCTCGGAGGCGGGGTCGACGTCGGCGAACACCGTGGGCGCCAGGTAGTACCCGATATCGCGGACCTTGTCGGCGCCGCCGGTGAGCAGCCGCGCGCCGTCGCGCCGGGCGCGCTCGATGTAGCCGCGCACGGTCTCGAACTGCTTGGCCGACGCCGACGGCCCGATGCGGGTGGCCGCGTCGAACGGATCGCCGACGGTGTATTTGGCCACCGCGGCCGCGATGAGGTCCAGCGCCTCGCCGTAGCGCGACCGCGGCACCAGCATCCGGGTCCAGGCCATGCACGTCTGCCCGCCGTTGAGGAACGCGTTGCCGACGCCCACCTTGACGGCGGTGGACAGGTCGGCGTCGTCAAGGATGACGTTGGCCGACTTGCCGCCGAGCTCGAGGGCCACCTTCTTCACCGACCGTCCCGCCAGCTCGGCGACCCGGGCGCCGACGCCGGTGGACCCGGTGAACGACACGAAATCGAGGTCGGGGTGCTCGGCGAGTCGTTCGCCGATCACCGCGCCGCTGCCGGATACCAGGTTCACCACGCCGGCGGGCAGGGCGGCCTCCTCGACTGCCTCGACGAACTCGAACACCGATAGCGGCGCCTCGTTGCTGGGCTTGAGCACCGTGGTGCAGCCGGCGGCGATCGCCGGCAGCACCTTGGCCACCACCTGATACAGCGGGTAGTTCCACGGCGTGATGGCTCCGACCACGCCGTAGGGTTCGCGCACGACGAGCGAATTGGCCACGTGCTCTTCGAATTCGAAAGTCTCGAGCACGCCGGCGAAACCTCGCGCGACGGCCAGCGGGACCTGGGTCTGCACGGTCTGCGCGATGCGCAGCGGCGCACCCATTTCGCGGCTGATGGTCTCGGCGATGTCGGGCAGGCGCTTCTCCATCGCGGCGATCACGGCGGCGACCCGCTCGCGGCGCTCGGCGACACTGATCAGCGGGTCGAAGGCGCGGCGGGCGGCGGCGACGGCCGCGTCGACGTCCTCGGCGGTACCGGCGGGCACCGAACCGATCGGCCGCTCGGTGGAGGGGTCGATCACCTCGATGACGTCCTCGCCGGCGGGCTTGACCCATTGCCCGTCGATGAACAGTGTGCGGCGGTCGTAGTCGTGCATGTGCGATTCCCTTCGGTCAGGGGACGATACTGGCCCGGACGTCGCGCTTGGCCTCGGCCGCGGTAAACGCAGGATTGATGTCCTCGAGCGAATAAGTTGCTGCCGCAAGGCGGTTCAGCGGTAGCCGATCGTGGTTCTGCTCGAGGAAGGTTAGCGCCCGTGCCAGCACGGCCGGGTCGTAGAGCGAGACCCCCACCATCGACTTGTTGCCGAACACGAATCTCGACGGGTCGAATTCGAAGGTCTTGCCGATGTTGATGTTGCCGATCTCGACGTAACGGCCGAACTGCCCGAGCAATTTAAGCCCTTCGTCGATTGCGGAGGGGTGCCCGACCACCTCGACCACCACGTCGGCCCCTTGACCGTCGGTCAATCGGCGTACGACCTTGGCCCGGTCCTTGACTTCGGGCACTTCGGTGATGTCGATGACGTCGTCGGCGCCGAATGCGGTCGCGAGCTCCAGCCGTTCGGGCACCCCGTCGATGGCGATCACCCGGGCGGCGCCGCGCGCCTTGGCCACGGCGACGGCGTACAGACCCAGCGCACCCGCGCCCTGCACCACCACGTACTCGCCGAGCTGCGCATCGACCCGCTCCAGGCCGTACATGACCTGCGAGAGGGCGCAGTTGGCGCCCGCGGCGATGTCGTCGGAGATGGTGTCGGGAACGGTGTAGACGACCGCGCCGGCGGGCAGCAGGTAATAGTCGCCGTATCCGCCGACGAAGTAGGGCGGCTCGTCGGCGCGCCCGAGCATCGCCATCTTCAGGTTCACACACGCATTTCGCCGCCCGGTCAGACAGTTGCGGCACTCGTGGCAGCAGAAGAAGTAGGGGAACACCACCCTGGTGCCCGGCGCCAGCGGTTTGCCGTTGGAATCCTTGCTGGCACCGTCGCCGAGCGCCTCGATCGCGCCGACCATCTCGTGGCCCAGCACGGTGGGCAGCTGTCCGCCCAGGCCGCGAGTGGCGAAGGTGCCATGCCAGGCGTGCACGTCCGATCCGCAGATGTTGGCGCGGCTGACTCTGATCAGTATCTCTCCGGGACCCACTTCCGGGAGCGTTACCGTTTCGATCTCGAACGGCTTGCCGGGCTCGTCGAACCGCGCGATGCGACCTGTGAACACCTCGGGCGCATTCCTTTCGGTGGTGTTTGGACTGACGGGAGTCGCTACGGGGCGTAACCGGCGCGAACAGGAGCCACACAGCTGGGTGGGGACGAATCTGGTGGCCAGGTTAAGCCGTGCCCCCGCCGGTTGACGCGTTCCCTTCCCGCCCAGCGGTCACCGCTCTCGCGCGGATTACGTGTGCAGCATTCGCGGTCCTGGCGTCAGCGATGCGAGCGCCATCTCGATTCCCGTTCGCAACCCGCGTTTCAGGCGGCGGAGGTCGCCGTCGACCACCCAGTGAACGTAGGCGTGCCTGCAGCACTGGATCACGAGTTGTGCGGGCAGTTCGCGACGAAACGGGTCCGCGCCGAGGTCGAACCGGGCTGCAAGAAACTCCGATATCGGCTCGGCCAGGTCTTCTCCCCAGTCAAGCCAGCGCAGCCTGTACTGCGGATCGTTGAGCATCAGCGCCAAGAACCGGCGGTCCATCTCGACCTGCCCGCGCTTGGGGACTTCGGTACTGAACGCCTCCACCAAGGTGTCGACGGCGTTGCTCGTGGACGGGGCATGGTGAAGCACTTGGACACTGAGCCTGCCGAATTCGCGAAACAACGGCATGACGACGTCTTCCTTTACCGGGAAGTGCCGGTGGAAGGTCCGAGGCGCGATCCCCGCCTCCTCGCAGATGCGCTCGACGGTTGCCGACGTCGATCCCTGGGCGAGGAAGATGTCGCGCGCTGCGATTGCGATATCCAAGCGGAGCTGCTCCGCGCGCCGTTCGCTTCGGGTCTGCTTACCGGGCGCGCTCACGTCGTGCTCCTTTTCCGCCCGTGCGGGCGCGTCGAAACTGCGAGCGACGTCGGAGTGTGGCTGACGCGATCGAGCTGGCATCCCGTGTCCCACTCAGCGGGCATCTCGGCTGATCCTCCGGTGCTCTTCGTGCCTACCGTGTTGACGTCAGATTCTGCCATGCAATGCAGAGTCTGCCAGATTTTCTGGGGCGTCGAGCATCGCCTCAATTCCCGGGTGGCTCGAAAGCTGCTGTCGCACCGTCGGACCTATAGAGGAGGAGCTCCAGTGAACATGGCAGAAGACGGCTTGAACTATGACGACTACACCCACGACTTCATGGGAAAGGTCGGCAACGTGGAGGACTTCTCGCGGGACTTCCTGTTGGGGCTGGCCCGCGTCTTCGAGGACACCCTGAAGTTCGTTCCCTACGCTCATGTCACCACCTACGCCGACAAGGTGGGCATCAACACAGCCATGGACGTCGCCGCCGAGGTGTCGCGCGCTGGGATGCGACAGGTAATGCCCATGGGCCGCTTCATCGCACCCCCGGGGTGGGATTGGAAAAACGCTCAGTATCAAGCTATTCCATTCGATGTCCAAACGGAGGACTTCACGAAGGAAGCCCTCATCCGGCTGATCAAGACCTACTGGGACCAATATCTCAAGGGGCACAACTACTTCATCGATCAATGGACGAAGATCATCCCCGAAGACGAAGTCTGGTTGGGTCTGCCGGACATGTATCAACTGATCATCGACTACGAATACCCCAAGCTGGCGAAGGTGCTCCGGATCGAGCCCGTGCACGTGGTCGATTACCTGAAACTGGCCTGCCTCAGCATCGACGGGACGCTCGGCTACGGCGGTGAGTACATCGTGCACAACCCCGATCACGTGGTTCTGAACATGCGGCGGTGCGAGGTGCTGCAGAAGTACACCGACGAAGGGCTGTACCCGCCGGCGCGGGCTTGGATGAACTGCACGTTCGAGCAGCGCATTTCCGCGCCGTT